>CAMWJT010000132.1 GCA_947174625.1 uncultured Ruminococcus sp. | reverse complement strand
ATACAAAGACTGATGACATGTCCGGATTGTGGTAACATGATCTGATGAAATTCTGCATACTGCTGATTGGAACGGATTTCCGGATGCAGACAAGTAAAAAAAATTTCCTGCATCGGGAATGCAATCCCCTTGCCAATGGCTTTTACATAGGCTTCTTTCAGTGTCCAGATCCGTGTAAATTCTAAATCCGGATTATCAGATCTCAAAACAAGTTCCTGTTCTTCGGATGTGAAAATTTTCCGCAGAATCCCCGGACGAACCGCCCGGCGCATTTCGACATCTACACCGCATTCCCTGGAAGAGACCAGACAGACTGCCAGTCCGTCACAATGGCTCAGATTAAAATACAGCTCTGGATAATTCTTGAAAAAAGGCTTTCCGCCAGGATGATAGGCAAGACACAATTTTTCCTGGATTTCTACCGGATCTGTGAGCAATTCCCCGGCACTCTCCCTTAATAATATATGTGCCGTCTGGTGCTGTTCCTGCCGGGATGAACCGGCTTCACAAACCGTAAGCATGCCAAACTGTTCCGGGATCGGAATTTTCTGGATATTATAATCTCGGTTCATAGCCTCGTTCCATCATGTAAGCACGCAGTCGCAGGAACGTTTCTTCACTGATAACATGTTCAATCTTGCAGGCATCTTTTTCCGCCGTCACAGCATTGACACCTAACTGCTGTTCAAAAAAATCCGTAATTAATGTATGACGGCTGTAGACATCCTGCGCTTTCCGGAGTCCTTTTTTCGTCAGACAGATCTGTCCATCGTCTGCCATAGTAATTAAACTTGCCTCCCGGAGCAGTTTCATTGCCCGGCTGACACTCGCCTTGGTATAATTCAATTCATTGGCAATATCCACAGAACGCACAAACGGATTTTTTTTGCTTAATAAATAAATTGTTTCCAGATAATCTTCACCGGATTCATGTAATGACATTTCAGGATCATCCTTTCTAAAATTATAAAATTATAAAATTATAAATCAATAAAATAATAATATTTTAATATTATTTTATCATATCCGGGGAAAAAAAGCAACAGATTTTTCAGAATTTTATTTTAAAATTAATTTTAATTTTCAAGATCAGGAGGGATTTTTATGACTACTGCACTTGCAGTACAGCACCTTGCCAAATCTTATGGCAAAAAAAATGCCGTCCGGGATGTGTCATTTCAAATCCAGGAAGGCGAAATTTTTGGATTGATGGGCATGAACGGCGCAGGTAAAACCACAATTTTGAGAATGCTTGCAACTCTGCTCAAACCGGATTCCGGGGATGCCCTGATTGCCGGGCATAGCATTGTTCAACATCCCGAAGAAGTCCGGGCATGTATCAGTTATCTGCCCGACGAAGCAGGCGCTTACAAGACCATGACAGGAAAGAATTATCTTGCATTCATTGCCGGATTGTATTTCAAATCCGAACAGGAACAAAAAGAATGTGCTGCGCTTGGAGAACAGATCTGCGGACTGGGGGATGCTCTATCTCAGAAAATCAACACTTACAGCCGGGGAATGACCCGGAAATTAGTGCTTGCACGGACAGTGATGACCAAGCCGAAACTGGCAATTCTGGACGAACCGACCAGCGGTCTGGACGTTCTGAATTCTCTTGACATCCGCCGGACAATCCGCAGATGTGCAGAAGAATACGGCACAGCATTTCTGTTATCATCCCATCACATGCAGGAAGTCTATACCACGGCTGACCGGGGGGCGATCATGAAAGACGGCGAATTTCTGGCAGAGGGAACACCACAGGAATTATTAGAACAATATGGAGCTGAAACACTGGAAGAAGCATTTGAAAAGGCGGTGAAGAGTGCATGAAAAATTTATTAAAAAAAGAATTATCCGAATTATTCAATCCACAGATGTTAATGGGACTGCTTGTGAGTTTCATCCTGATTGTCATGCTTGGATTTGTGATGACTTCGAGCGTATCGGAATCCCTGGAAGCCACTGGTGAAGTCCATATCATTGATATGGATCAGACGGGATTTACACAGCAGATTACGGATTATCTGGAAGAACAGGGTTATACAGTCAAAAAAATTTCAGAAAATTCCGGAAATCCGGAAAATCCGGCTTATGAAACCATCCTGAAAGAACAGAACTGGAAAGAAGCCGTCGTCCTGCCGTCCGGCTTAATGGATCAGTTATTGTTTGAGCATACATCCTGTGAATTACATGCCGTGCGAGTTCTGGAAACGACTTCTACCGTCTCCGTAATGGAGACAGGAGAATCCAGTGCGGAACTTGTCCGGGATGCGATTTCCGGATTATTAATGAAAAATCTGATCGGCGAAAGCATGGCATATCTGGAAAATCCGGTCAGCTTTGCAAGTTATACAATCGCAAATGGCAAGACCGTCCGTGCGAATTCGTTTTCTCTGGTCAGCTCCATGGCAATGTTTGACCAGTTAATGCCGTTAATTTTATTCATGCTGATTATTCTGACTTCCCAGACGATTATTACAGCAATCGGTTCTGAAAAGACGGACAAAACACTGGAAACGCTGTTATCCTCTCCCATGCCGAGATCTGTTATACTTGGCGCAAAAATGTTATCATCCCTGATTGTCGCAGTGGTCTATGCGGCAGTCTATGGAATCGGTTTTGCAACATCACTGTTATTTACAGTCGATAAAACGGCAGAGAATGTCAATATCGGCGAAGCATTTTCAGAGATTCTCTCGACAAAACAGGCAATGCAGACGCTCGGATTGCAGATTTCCGGAATCGGCTGGGTTGGGGTGATTCTCCAGTTGATTTTAACAATCGGGATTGCATTGGTCGTATCCACGATTCTGGGCGGATTTGTAGAAGATGCCAAAGGTTCACAGACAGCAAGTCTCCCGATTGTAATTCTGACAATGTTTCCATATATTTTGTCTATGGTTTCTGACATCCGCAACATGGATCTGCCAGTGCGAATTCTGTTATACCTGATTCCGTTCACGCATACATTCACAGCAACCGGATGCTTACGCTTCGGACAGACCGGAATTTTCTTCGGTGGTCTGCTGTATCAGGCAGTATTTCTTGCAGGGATGATTTTCTTTGCTTTGAAATTATACCAGTCTGATATATTATTTGTTCATAGTCTGGGGAAAAAATCTGCAAAATCAAAATTAATCAAGAGGTGATTCTATTGAAAGAAAAAATGGTATCGTTTCAATTCAAAAAAATAAACCTGGTAAATTTGTTCATGCTGACAATTGCCGGTATCATTAATGCGTTCGGCATTACTGTATTTTTGAGTCCGGTCAAACTCTATGACAGTGGTATTTCCGGCACGTCCATGCTTTTGGAACAGATCACACCGGAATGGATGTCACTGTCCATGTTTTTAATTATTCTTAATACACCACTGTTTCTGTTCGGACTGAAACGAGAAGGGAAATTATTCACATTCTATGCAATCTATGCCGTGATGATCTATTCTGTTTCGGCATGGCTGATTACGGATGTTCTCCCGATTGATGTGAGCTTTGCTTCACCGCTCGCCGGAACAGATTTATTATTATGCGCTTTGTTTGGTGGTGTGATCTCCGGAATCGGAAGCGGTATTGCGCTCCGGTTCGGCGGTGCAATGGACGGTATCGAAGTACTCGGCGTGATTTTCGCCAAAAATCTGGGAATTTCCGTGGGAACATTCTGCATGATCTATAATATTATTTTATATATTATCTGCGGATTTATGATTCATAGCTGGATTCTGCCGTTATATTCGATTGTCACATATGCCGCCGCCCTGAAAACAGTCGATTTTGTCGTGGACGGTCTCGACCGTGCCAAAGGTGCCATGATTATCACAGCTTGTCCCTGGGACATCTGTGAAGCTTTAACGCAGGAATTCGGCAGTGGTATGACTGTCATCAACGCAAAAGGCGGTTACTCTAACACAGACAAGGGGATTGTCTATTTTGTCATTCCGAGATTCCAGGTAACAAAAATGCGTACAATCGTGCATGAAATTGACAAAACAGCCTATATCAGCATCAGTGATGTGGCAGATGTTTTTTCTGCAAATCATTCCTGATAAATCAATTGATCTGATAATTACCCTTCCCAGTCTTCGAGAATCGCCCGGAGTTCTTCTTCTGTCTCGGCTAAGATGCCCTGTTCTAACAATTCCCGGTCGGCATCCGGGAGGAGATAGACTTCAATATCTAAAATCTGGTATGGCTTTTCTGAATTTTCCCGGAATAACGCAATTTTTCCCTCATACGTCTTTAAAACAAAGCCAACCGGTTCTTTTTCCGCCAGTGCAGATGCCTGCTCCACAGCATAAGATTTCTGCCGTTCCAGAGATTTCCCGGCAGATCCGAGAATCATCACCGCAGAAATTGTCATCGCCGCAAGCAACATACTGACTTGTAATGTTTTACTTTCCATAAAATACCCCTCGCTTTCTTACTAATTCATAATAAATTATAAATTTTTTTGAAATTTACTCCCAGTATGCCGCAGAATG
>CAMWJT010000131.1 GCA_947174625.1 uncultured Ruminococcus sp. | reverse complement strand
ACCTGCGACTGGACTGGCAGAGGCAGCGCAGAAATTATCACCAGTGGCAGAACGGCTTATGTCGGCAGTGAAGCTCTGCTTGTTCAGAACAGATCAGCATCCTGGAACGGCGCAGGCAAATCATTGAATACAAAGGCATTTGTTCCGGGCAATGAATACAGTTTTAGTGCAAATGTCATGTATTTTGACGGCGATGCAACAGATCAGTTCTATCTGAAACTCCAGTATACAGATCAGAACGGCGATCTTCATTATGCAACAATTGCAGAAGCAACGGCTGTCAAGGGCGAATGGGTACAGCTTGCTAATAAAAATTATAAAATCCCGGCAGATGCAAAAGATTTGCAGATTTATGTAGAAACGGCAAAAACAACAAATAATTTTTATATTGATGAAGTGATCGGCGCAGTTGCCGGAACGACAATCATTGGTGCAGGTCAGCCGAGTGTTGTTAGTTCCATCAAGGGCGATGTCAACGGCGACGGCAAAATTAATATCTATGATTTCATTCTTGCCAAGAATGGAATTAAAAAAGGTTTTGCGAACGAATCTGCCCGGACTGCCGCTGATGTAGACGAGAACGGCACTGTTGACAGTGCAGATCTCAAGCAGATTCAGGATTATCTGCACGGCAAAATCCAGCATTTTACAGTCGCTGAAAAACAGACAGTTACAATTGATAAAGCAAAAATGGAACAGATTTTTGCAGGAATCAAACCAACTGCAAGTTATAAAAAAGACGGCGAAAATAATCCATTATTTACACAGCGTTTCGGAGCTGATCCGGGTGTCATGGAATATAACGGACGTGTGTATGTGTATACAACCAATGACGTGATTGAATATGATGCCAATGGCAATGTCACAGAAAATACATACGGACTGGTCAATAAAATCAATTGTATTTCTTCTGATGATATGGTGAACTGGACGGATCACGGTGCGATTGAAGTTGCCGGACAGAACGGTGCTGCGAAATGGGCAACTTGTTCGTGGGCGCCTTGTGCGGCACATAAAACAATCAATGGCAAAGAAAAATTCTTCCTGTATTTCTGCAATGGCGGTAATGGTGTCAGCGTCCTGACGGCAGATTCTCCGACAGGTCCTTGGAGTGATCCGTTAGGAAAAGCATTGATTACAAGAGATGTGCCGAATTGCTCTGATATTTTATGGCTGTTTGATCCGGCTGTATTCGTAGATGATGACGGAACAGGCTATTTATGCTTCGGCGGCGGTGTACCGGATGGCAAAACAGAAATGCCCTCTACTTCCAGAGTTGTCAAACTCGGTGATGACATGATTTCACTTGCGGGAACACCAGTCACGATCAATGCACCTTATTTATTCGAAGATTCCGGCATTAATAAAATCGGCAACAAATATTATTATACTTATTGTTCTAACTGGAATACAGGCGGTAACAATTACGGATTAACAAGCGGCGCAATTGAATATATGATTGCAGACAATCCGCTTGGACCTTATACTTACGGCGGAGAATTATTCAAAAATCAGGGTACTTTCTTCGGGACGTATGGTAATAATCATCATTCTATTGTAGAATTGAACAATCAATTATATTTATTTTATCATTCCCGTCCGGTAGAGCAGGCAATGGGCATTGATGGCAATTACAGAAGTCCGCAGGTGGATATGATTACCAAAACCGGTACAGCTCTGAACAGTGTCACAGGTACAATGACCGGGATTGCACAGCTTAAAAAACTGAATCCCTATCAGATTGTACAGGCTGAAACAATGTCCAATCAATCCAAAGACATTTCTGTTTCCGGTCTGGGTGATACGATTGTCACAGGTGTAAAGGGCAGTTGGATTCAAACAAGCAGTGTGGATTTTTCCAAGAAGTCGAACAGTCTGACAATCAAGGCAAGTTCTCAGAACGGCGCAGCCATTAAAATCTGTACGGACAGCTTGGATGGTACTGTCATTGCTTATGCAGAGATTCCTGCCGGCGGAAAATCCACAGAAATTACAGTTCCCGTGGATGCTGTAACAGGTACAAAAGATCTTTACTTCTTATTCAGTGATGCACTGAATCTGGATTACTGGCAGTTTTCCTAAAAATTTCCCTATATAAAAAATCGCTGTTTCAATGCAACAGCGATTTTTTTATGTATTTTATTTTATATTTAAAATATTATGAATTGCCTGTTCTTTTCTGCATTCATAGTGGATGCTTTCCAGGAGTTCATTTGCGGCAGTTCTATTGATAATCGCTTTCAGTAATTTGTCTATTTCTGATTTTTCTGTATAATCTGCCGGCGCAAAGTATCGGATCCGATTGTCCTGGAGCATTTTGTATACCTTTGCTTTATCGGCTGTATTGTAATTGTAGATACCAATGGCATGCCCTCCGTAAGTATTGACCAGTTTCATACAGGGAATATCAGTATCACTGTCTCCTATGTATACGATATTTCTGAATGGGACACGAATTTCATCCGGTGCAAAGAAATCATTGACACCGGGATCGTTCACATCCAGAACACCTTTTTCTATCCGGAACAAAAATTGTGTTTTGTTGGTATAATTTACAACCTGAGCCGGCCATACTGCAATGCCTCTCTCGTTATAATAAAAAGAACTGGCATAGATTTTTTCAAATGCACCGGCTCTGGCGACGGATGTTCCCTCAATCATCTCTTTCAGTCCGGAAGAGATAATATAATGCTCCACGATCACACCATGCTGTCTGCCATACTGACGAATTCTTTCAAACCATGTTTCTACTCCTGGAAACAGAGCGACTTTAGAACCGTATTCTTCCAGCATTTTCCTGCTGAAAATTTCTCTGCCCTCTGCCTCCTGTTTCATTTTGTACATGTAGGCAAGATTGGAATCCATATCACTATTTTTTGCCAGGATGTCCGTAGCTCTCCAGAATGATGGCACATCACCATATATTTTCTGGATCAATCCTTGCGCCTGCATATCGTCAGGGGAAAGCGTTTTGTCAAAGTCATAGCATATCGCAAGAACCGGTTTATCTTCCTTGGATTTTCTTACTGTCATATTGCTGATTCTAATTTTTGATAGACTTCCTCTGCAACAGCTTCGCACCATTCTGTTGAGCCATTTTCTCCTGGGACTTCTACTGCAAGATGACTGAACCAACTGTCAGATGCTGCGCCGTGCCAGTGTTTCACACCTGCCGGAATATTCACAACATCCCCTGCATGGAGTTCCTGGGGTGCCTTGCCCCATTCCTGATACCAGCCACGTCCTGCAATGCAGATTAAGATCTGTCCGCCGCCCTTGTCAGCATGATGAATATGCCAGTTATTCCGACAGCCTGGTTCAAACGTCACATTGAAAATCCCGACTTGTTCCGTAGAAACCGGCGCAAGATAACTCTGTCCGATAAAATATTGTGCAAATCCATCATTCGGCTGACCGATCGGGAAAATCATGCTGTCAGCATGTGCAGATTTTCCGTTATCCGGATCTGTAGCGCATGTGGATTCGTTCTCTGTCCAGACTTCTTTTGCCATCCGGAACATTGCCCATGCCTTGCTCCATCCGCAATAAAATGCTGCATGTGTGATGATCTCGGCAATTTCCGTCTTTGTGATGCCATTGTTTCTGGCAGATTCCAGATGATACATCAGTGAAGAATCCGTCAATCCCTGTGCCATGAGCGTCACAACTGTCACAAGACTTCTGTCACGTAAGGAGAGTTTATCATCTCTGCTCCAGACTTCTCCAAAAAGCACATCATCATTGAGCTGAGCGAATTTCGGTGCAAAATCGCCAAGCTGATTTCTGCCTGCTGTCTGTTTGATTTTCATAATCGCATGACTCCTTTTTTTAATTTTAGTAATTTTTCTAAAATTTATTATAGCATTTCTGCCGTTAATTGTCAAGATTATTTGATTAGAATTTTAATTTTTAAAATCGTTTTAATGGCATTTTATATTTTTCTGGAATATCAACCAGTTTTCCGTTTTTTAGTTCTTCCTTGTGGTCAGGCGGAAAAAAACAATCAATTTTGCCAGTTTCCTTATAAACAATATCCGGAGAAACATCGAATGTTTCCCCATTCGTATCACAAATACAGATCACATATCCATATTCGATATTCATCACTTGAGTAATATATATTTCTTCTTTGTAGTACTGAAAAATTATCTCACATGCTGTTTCAATATCAATCACTGTATACATTCCTTCAATAATTCAATAAATTTTTTATCATCAATTTTAAGAAGCCTTGTCTTATCATGTATTACGGAATCACCATCATTGAGCCATGCGAATTCCGGTGCAAAATCGCCAAGTTGATTTCTGCCTGCTGTCTGTTTGATTTTCAAAAATTTAAAAAATTACTTGTTACGATATTCTTCTGCAAGTTGGTCTATCCTTGCAAAACATTCTCTTCGGAATATCATTTCTTCCGGGTGTTCGCCTCTTCCTTTGATCGGGCGTTGTTTTCGGATCTCTTCCATTTTTTTCTTATACTCGTCAAATATAGCATGTGCTTTTACTT
>CAMWJT010000130.1 GCA_947174625.1 uncultured Ruminococcus sp. | reverse complement strand
CTTTAGAGCAATATGGAGAAATAAAAAATTAGGTATCAATATTTTACATATAATTATCTCAAAAAAATTAAAAAGAAAATAAAAAACAGCTCCCAATGCGATTCGGGAGCTGTAAATTTATGCAAATTAAAGGTTCTTTTTATAATTTTCGCCCCAGTCTTCCAGAGCGTCAAGAATCGGTTTTATAGTCTTTCCTAATTCTGTCAAAGAATATTCTACTCTAGGCGGAACTTCTGCAAATACAGTGCGATTGATAATGCCGTCAGATTCCAAGGCTCGCAGACTGTCCGTTAAAACTTTCTGTGAAATCCCGGTAAGCGATTTTTGCAAATCGTTGAATCGCCACGGACGGATGAATAAATTCCGCAGGATTAATAATTTCCATTTCGTGCCGATAATTAGTAATGTTGTTTCTACGGGGCAAGCCGGTAATTCTTCTTTGTTTCGCATGATGAGATACTCCGGATTATTTAAAATTATTTTAAAAATACGGAGCTGAGAACAGCTCCGTCACAGAAAAAATTAATTTTCAGGATTCACAAAGTGTTGCGTCATCTGCTGTGTAGCTCTCCAGGGAGTTTGCTTTTACCTGAATGCAGATGTATTTGATTCCCTGGTCTGCCGCTGCGGAAAATTGTCTTTTGGTTGCCGGTGCAACACGGACAAAATCTCCGGCTGTCAGTGCGACTTCTTCGCCGTCCAGGATAGCCTTGCCACTGCCTTCCAGAATGATGTAGATTTCTTCGTTCTGCTTGTGTGCATGCACAAACGGTACGCCTGCACCTGCCGGCAGATTGTTGATGCTGATTTCTGCACCAGTCAGCCCCAGAACGTCATGCAGTTCTGTCCGGCTTTCATTGTCAACGTGGATTTTCTGATAATTTTTCATGATAATTGTAACCTCCATGTGTGATATTTTATGCTTTTAGTATAGCATATTCATGAAAAAAATTCAAGTACGCACTTTTCTGTAACTTAGTTACTGGCAAGTAACGATTGCGTAATCTGGTATATTATTACACATTAATTTCAGCTTTGTCATCAGAAATGCCGTTTGCATCCAGTACCGGTTGTACGCAGTTCGCAATGAATTCTTCTACTTGTTGCGGACATCTGCCGATGAAGTTCTCAGGCTTCATAATCTGATCCATTTCAGATTCTGTGATCTGGAACATGGGATCTGCTAAAATCAATTCGCAGAGATTGTTGTCAAGTCCCTCCTGCTTTACACGCTTCCCGGCTTCCATGGATAACTGCCGGATACGTTCGTGCAGTTCCTGACGATTGCCGCCTTTCTGGACAGCATCCATCATGATATTTTCTGTTGCCATGAATGGCAATTCTGCCATGACACGCTTTGTAATGATCTTCTCATAGACAACAAGTCCGTTCTCCGGATCTGTGACATTGAGCATGATATTTAAAATTGCATCTACACCGAGGAATGCTTCTGCTACAGAAATTCTCTTGTTTGCAGAGTCATCCAGTGTCCGTTCAAACCACTGTGTCCCGGCTGTGAATGCGGGATTCAGCACATCACACATCACATATCTTGCAAGCGAAGTGATTCTCTCGTCACGCATTGGATTGCGCTTGTATGCCATAGCAGATGAGCCGATCTGATTTTTTTCAAATGGCTCTTCCATTTCTTTGAAACTCTGCATTAATCTAATATCATTCGAGAATTTGCTTGCGGACTGTGCAATCCCGGCAAGGACGGAACATACCTGATAATCTACTTTCCGGGAGTAAGTCTGCCCGGAAACTGGTACAACATCCTGGAATTCCATTTCTTCGGCGATTAATTTTTCCAGTTTTTTAATCTTGTCTGTATCACCCTGGAATAATTCCATAAAAGATGCTTGTGTGCCGGTTGTACCTTTGGATCCCAGTAATTTCAGAGATTGCAGTCTGAAATCCAGGTCTTCCAGATCCATTAATAATTCATTGCACCAGAGTGTCGCTCTCTTGCCGATTGTGGTAAGCTGTGCCGGCTGTAAATGTGTATAGGCAAGACAGGGGAGTGCCTTGTATTTGTCCGCAAAAATAGCAAGCTGAGAGATGACTTTGACCAGTTTTCTCTTGACAACCTGCAAAGCATCCCGCATGATAATCACATCTGTATTATCACCGACATAGCAGGATGTTGCTCCCAGATGGATGATGCCTGCGGCTTTCGGGCAAGCCTGTCCATAAGTATAGACATGTGCCATGACATCATGACGAACGATTTTTTCACGTTCTGCCGCCATCTCATAATCAATGTTTTCAATATTAGATTCGAGTTCGTCCACCTGTTCTTGTGTGACATGCAGACCGAGCTTCATTTCTGCACGGGCAAGTGCGACCCATAATCTGCGCCATGTGGTGAATTTCTTGTCTGCGGAAAACAGATACTGCATTTCCTTGCTTGCATATCTGGTGCAGAACGGACTTTCATAACTTTGCGTATTCTGATTTGCCATAAAATTTTAGCCTCCTGTAAAAAATAAAAAATAATTTTAAAATTGATCCTCCTGCCAGAACAATACCGGGCTGTGACCGTCATAATAACGGATCACGTCGGGATGTTCCTGGGCATAGGAAAAAATTTTCTCTGCAAGTTCCTGCTCCAGAAAATCGGTTAATTTCCGGACAGGTGTATTCATCATAGCATCACAGAGCCGTGACAATACAATTGCATGCCGGTTCTGGATTGTGACAATCTGAAACGGAAAAATTTGACAATCAAAGGGCTTCTGATCGCCTAAAAGACAACCGGATTCCGGATCAAGTACCGGACAGGCAAATAATCCGTCCGGGTTTGTTTTTCTGATCCGGAACAAGTAAGATTCTGTGCCTTTCGAGATAAATTCCAGTTCCGGCAGGATTGTCCTGCACTGTTCCCGGACTGCTCCGGATAAGACCGGTAGATCCCATATATCATAATTGCTGAAGATACAACATTGTCTGCATTTGGCACAAGTATTTTGTGTGAGTAATTTTTTCAGCATTTTATCATTCTCCGTTTTCTGTGATGATAATTTTATTATACTATATTTTTATGAAAATTGCAAGTGATTCCGGAAATTAATTCATGAAAAGTATTGCAAATCATTCCAGAGTATGTTATAATAAATATAGAATGATGAATGGAGGAAAAAATGCTTCTTTGTATTGATAATGCTCTGTGCAGGGTTTGATGGAACAGTACTGTACAGAGCGACAGAATCATTAAAATTCTGTTCCTGATTACCTTGCATACTAATTTGAAAAACAATTTCAATAAGTTAGGAGTAAGGTACAATGAAAAATTTTTTTAGAACACTCTCTGAGATGCGTGTATTTCTTTTGCTTTGGCTAAGTCAGTCTTTTTCAACTCTCGGAAGTTCTATGACAGCCTATGCACTGGTGATATGGGCGTATCATCAGAATCATTCTGCGCTGGATACAGCCTTTCTTATGGTCTGCTCGTATGCACCCTATGTGCTTTGCAGTATTTTTGCAGGCACACTTTCAGACAGATGGAACAAGAAAAAAATACTGCTCGTCTGTGATAGTGCGGCGGCTTTTTCGACTTTGCTGGTATTACTGCTTTTCCTGACAGGGCGTCTTAAAATATGGCATATTTACATTGTAAACGCATTCAGCGGACTTATGAATACAGTTCAGCAACCAGCATCGGAAGTTGCCGTTTCCAGGATTCTTCCCAAAAAGTATTATCAGAAAGAGGGCAGTTTTCGTTATCTTTCCAGTTCAGTCAATTCGATTTTTACGCCGGTGATGACAACCGCTATAACAGGAATTTTTGGAATGAAAACTGTTATCCTGTTTGACCTGTTTACTTTTTTAGTAGCATTCCTGATACTTTTGTTTTTTATAAGAATTCCAATAAACAGTACAGATGATAATCAAAATGAGAGTTTTCTGTGTTCTATGAAAAACGGAGTGAATTGGCTGAAAAAAGAACCTGGAATTTTTACTTTGATTATGTTTCTTTCATCCATTAATTTTGTGGCATCTATGTATGAGGCTGTGTTTCCTGCAATGATGCTCTCAAGAAATGGCGGAAGTGAAAAGATTATGGGAATTGTAAATGCAGTGATTGGCATTTCGACCCTATTAGGGAGCATTGCTGCATCTCTCAGCAAGACACCGAAAAGCAGAGTAAAAGTGATATGTAATTGCCTTTTATTTTCAATGAGTACGGAAAATTTTCTGCTTGCTTTCGGACAAAATGTGTGGATATGGAGCATTGCAGGATTTCTGGGCTGGATTGCAATTCCACTCATGAATACAAATCTGAGTGCAGTTATGCGACTGAAAATTCCGGAATCCATGCAGGGAAGAGTTTATTCTGTGAGAAATTCACTTCAGTTTTTCACGATTCCAATCGGATATTTTATTGGTGGTTTTGCGGTGGATTGTATTTTTGAACCGTTCATGTTATCGCAGAATAATTCTATTATTTCTGTGTTATTTGGTACTGGAACAGGGTCAGGAGCTGCATTGTTCTTTTTTGTAATTGGTTTTCTTGGTATAGTTATTTGTCTGTATTTCAGAAGCAGGAAATCAATATGGCAAC
>CAMWJT010000129.1 GCA_947174625.1 uncultured Ruminococcus sp. | reverse complement strand
ATCTTGCTCAGTGTAATTTCTAATTAAAAATTAAATTTATTTTAATTTAAAAAAACAAAATATTCCGGTATGAATTTTTATTGATCATGCCGGGATTTTTCTGCTCTGGGAATTATTAAAAAAATTAAAAAATTGCTTTACAGATCCCGAATTTTATGTTATGATAATACTATATTGAAATCAGAAAATCAGAAAGAGTGATGCAGTTGAAAAAACTTGGAGCGTTCCTGCTTGTGATGATTTTATTATTGATCATTGTATTTGTCATGCTGGTCAGCAAATCATCATCCAAAGAACCTGATCCCGAAGACGTTCTGGATGTGGATCTGCCGGTTGTTCCGGCAACGGAAGAAGAAAAAATTTATGAAACAACCGGGGAAAGAATTTTTCTGGAAAATTCTCCGCAGGGATGGCTTCCGGTGTTCGCAGACGTTCCGGCATGTGCGTATCAGACTGAAAAATTTGCTTCCCGGAACGGCAGAGTGTATTATCTGGAAGATAATACAATTATTTCCCGGTTCGGCATTGATGTATCGTATCATCAGAAAGACATTGACTGGCAGAAAGTGAAAGCATCCGGTGTAGAATTTGCGTTCATCCGTGTCGGACGAAGGGGCTATACAGAGGGTGTCCTGAGCGAAGATGATTATTTCCGGCAGAACATCCAGGGTGCAAGGGATGCCGGAATTGACATCGGTGTATATTTCTATTCCCAGGCAATCAATCCCGAAGAAGCATTAGAAGAAGCCGAAATGACACTAAATCTGCTTGACGGCATGGAACTGCAATATCCGGTTGTCTATGACTGGGAAGTGATCCCGGATGCAGAAGCCCGGACGGATGACATGACAGCAGAGATGCTCACGGCATGTTGTATCACATTCTGCGAGAGAATCCGGCAAGCCGGATATATGCCCATGATCTACCAGAACAAGAGAACGTCTCTGTTAAAATTACAGCTCCCGGAGCTGACCGATTATGATTTCTGGCTTGCGGAATACAATCCCGAAGCGACTTATTATTATAATTATCAGATCTGGCAGTATGCTTCTGACGGGACTGTTCCGGGGATTGCGGGAAATGTAGATTTAAACATCTGTTTCAAGAATTATGCAGAAAATATGGAGTAATTGATAATTTGATTTTAACTGTTTGGAGTGATTTGAACTTGAAGAAAAAACTGCATCTGGAAACATCTACAAAAGTGATGGCTGGCATCTGGGTTTTTCTGATTCTGGTGAATGTCCTGGCAAGATTCTGCACATCCGCAGTAGATTTTTACATTGCAACGATTTTCCCGGCAATTTCAGATTTTTGGTGCAGTCTCTCCGGAATGGCGGATTTTTCCGTTGGTGAACACATGATCCTTGCCGGGATTGTGTTAGTTTTTGCCGGATTGATAAGTTTCATCCTGTTCATGATTTTTGCAAAACGCAGACGGGGAAAAATTGCAAGATTCTATGGGCATTTCTATGGCTGGATTCTCACATGGGTGTTTTTTGTCGTGACGTTTCATTTTTTGATCTTATACCAGGGGACAAAATTAAGTCAGACACTGGAAACAACGGAATTTGAAAATCAGCAGGTACTAAAAGCCTATGAATTAATCGTCTCGGAAGTCAATGCCCTGAGTGATCAGGTGGAACGGGATGAAACAGGGCATTTTATCTTGTCTGAAAATACAAATCTGATGATGGAAGCAAAGGCATGTATGCGGAGATTATCCCAGGAATTTCCACAGTATCAGGGAACTTATCCGGATGCCAAGCCGATCCGGAATTCTTATTTTTTTACACAGCAGGGCTTGTTAGGCATTTATTATCCGTTCTCTATGGAAGCGAATTACAATCCGGTTGTCTATGATGTCAATCTGCCGAGTACGATCTGTCATGAATATACGCATCTAAAAGGCAATATCTTTGAAGATGAAGCCGGATATTACGCATTCCGGGCATGTCTGACAAGTGAAAATCCGGATTTCCGTTACAGTGGTTATATTATTATGCTGAACTGGCTTAAACTGGATTTTGGCGAGGATCAGGCGGCATGGACAGAATATTACCGGATTGAAAAACAGTTGCATCCGGCTGTAAAAACAGATATGTATACATTTGTGCCGGCGGATTATTATCAGCTCCACCGGCATGAAGAAGTGCTTCCTACAGCAATTGTCTCTGAAGTGGCAGACACTGTAATGGACACATCCTTGAAAGTGAACGGCATTCCGGAAGGATCAGAAAGTTATCACGGATTGACGGCACTGGTATTAAATTATTATATTCATGGATGATATTATCAAATCATAAAATAAACCAGAAAGGAAATGATCAGTTTATGAGAAATTACAGAAATCTGAACTATGTCTTGCTTTGTGCCGGCTTGCTTGCCACATTGTCCGGCTGTGAAAAAGAACCGGAAGCCAATCCGGATGCTTCTGCAATTCGTGGTACAACCAGTGCTTTTGAATTAGAAGTACCGGACGAAGAAGAGGAAACCGATGCTGATTCTGATAATTTTTTAAAAAAAATTTTTAAAAAGAATCCTAAAAATCATGATAAAAATGATGCCGGTGAAGAGGCTCCAGAGAATTCCGGGACGGAAATCACCACGACGGACACGCAGGAAGCTTCTGAAGAAACCAAAAATTCTGAGAATTCTGAAAATACAGAAAATTCTGAAATAACAGTATCTGAAAACAGTGCGGAATCTTCGGCAGAAGAAAATAACACAGGTTCTGAAAATTTGGAAATTCAAGGAGAAAATCCGGATGTAAATACCGATTCTGATCCGCAGAATCAGAACACGGATGCAAGTCAGGATACGGACACAAGTCAAGATACAAGTGATGAGAATACAGATCCGAATTCTGAAACGCCAAACGAGACAATTCAGGAAGCAACAGAACCCTCCGAACCGGATCCGGATGCTTTGACAGTCTCTTATCAGGGGCATGTCATTATCATTGGCGGTGATGCGACAGCATTTGTCAATGCCGTCAGTCCGTTGGAAGAACCATTAAAAGCACCAAGCTGTTACGGTGACGGAGATGACGTTGTTTATACTTACGACGGCATGACACTCACGACACTTCGTGAAGCAGACCGGGAAATTGTCCGGAATGTAGATATTACTTCTCCGGGGATTGCCCCTGTGGAGAATTATGACATCGGGACAACGGCAGATTTCAAGGGCGAAAAAAGAATCACAAGTCCGAACGGTTCTATGATTATTATTACAGAAATCGGGGGGATTGTAGAATATATCAGTTATAATATCTCATGATTGCAATTTTTTGCAAAAAATAAGCTTGTATTTAATTTTAAAATATGTTATAATAAATATAGAAAAAGACAATTTTTGTGTTTATGTTTATGAACGATTTACAGAGAGCAGAGAAAGGATGAAGGCAATTATCATGAAAAGAAAGAAACAAGTAAAAAATTGGCAATTAACCGGAATTTTTCTGGCTGTCCTGATGCTGACCGCAACCGGTTGCAATACGCAGAATCCGGATATTAACACGGATTCTGAAAATCTGGAAATGACAGAATCTCTGGAGAATCCGGAAAATACAGATAATCCGGATGATTCAGGCAATCCCGATGTATCCGGGCAGGATCAGGATGCTGATCCGGATTCTGAAAAATCCACATTCCAGGCGTTGACGATCGCCGGACAGGGCATTTTCTCGTCCGGCGGTATCGTGACAAGCGCTGTGTCCGGAGATTACGACCCGGAGCAGAGTTGGAAAGATACGACCAGGGCTGGCAATACAGCGCATATTGATCATGCCAATGTATTCTATCAGATCCCGGCAGAAGATAACGGCAATCCGATTGTCTATCTGCATGGCTACCGGCAGTCAAGAACTTGCTGGATGACAACACCGGATGGACGTGAGGGATTTTCCACACTGTTTTTGCGCAATGGTCACAGCGCCTTTTTAGTCGATCAGCCACGCAGGGGAGCAGCCGGAGCTGCTTCTGAGATCTCCAGTGATACGGATCTTGACATGTGGTATGGTGAAATAGATCCGGAAGATGAAGATTATGAAAAGCCGGAGACAGCAACAAAATATCAACCGGGCGATCAGGCATGGTACACATATTACAGAATCGGGGAAAATCCGGGCAAAACAAATAAAAATTCACAATTTCCGGATGATGAAGCATCTCTGAATCAGTTCTTACGGCAGGCAACTCCCAATACCGGAGATTATGACAAAGTTGTGATTGCCAAGGCATTAGGCGAAGTCATGAATGATGTCAAGACCATGACCGGCAATAAGGCAATCTTTATGGGGCATGCGCAGGGGTGTTCCGTTGCGTGGGATCTTTCGACAGACAATCTCTCTGCCATTGTTGCCATTGAACCGATTACCGTTCCGAAATCCGGATCTTCCCAGTATCAGAAATTATTGGATGCGAAAATCCCGATTGTGATCTATTACGGCGATTATATCACCAACGGCGACACGGAACTTGCGTCTACGGTCTACTGGCAAGGCATCTTAGAGAATGCGGAAGCGTTTGCAGAACAGTACACAGCCGAGGGTGGTGATTGTAC
>CAMWJT010000128.1 GCA_947174625.1 uncultured Ruminococcus sp. | reverse complement strand
GGATACATCCCATTATGACAAATGCCGGACAATGATGATAAAACATAAAAAAAATCATATTCTGCGAGTGGAGCTTACCGCATTTTTTATTATTGTCAACGCTTTGTTTCATGTCATAAAAGTACCAGTATTAAAAGGCTTGCCCTATCTTTATGGGTTTTTCTTTGGTATCGGTATTTTAATCTATTGTGTCATTACATTGTTGATTGGCTGGTTTGCCACGTCGGAAAGACCAAAATTATTAGCCATTACCTGTGTTTTAATCCTGATCGGAATCGTCGGCGAATGGCTTGCGCCCTATATGGGAATCCCTATGTTATTATTATTTCTCTGGCAGATCCCGGAGACAAAACAAGCTACCTGGATCAGACAACAAGAGGGCTACCCGCATTTTAATGAACGATTTGCAGAACAAATGCAGAATTATAAAAAAGAATATCAGCCGGAACATAAATTTGATGATGTACATGATGCAGAAATGCCTGACATGCCGGAAATGCCCTCACCTGATTTTGTCGTGAACGAAATGCCGTCCATTCCGGAATTTGCACAGGATATACCGGAATTATTATCTTCTGATCTCACGGCAACAGACAAAACAGCAATCCCGGAAATGATGCAGGATATTATAGAGCCGGCAATTTCTGATCTGGAAATAAAATCAGTTCCGGAATTTACACCGGATCTGTCAGAAACAAGCCAGATGCAAAATAATGATCTGGGGACGGACAGAGTTCTGATGAAATATTCTGAAAGAAAGGTTTAAAATAATATTATGTTTGCAATTACTAACAGTATTGGTATGTTCGGCATGAACGCATTCCCTGTTACCATAGAAGCAGAAGTCACCAGGGGCGCACCGCAGTTTGAAATAAGCGGTCTGCCGGATGTCGGCATCCGGGAAAGCCGGGAACGTGTCCGGAGTGCCTTCACTTCAATCGGGATGCAGTTCCCGAAAGGAAAAGTATTGATTAATCTTGCGCCGGCGGATGTCCGGAAAGCCGGATCTTCGTTCGATGTGGCAATTTTTATTTCTCTGATGCAGGCAACGGATGTACTCCCCTTACGGATGCCACACAGTGTATTTATCGGAGAACTAGGACTTCACGGAAAAATCCGGGGTGTCAGGGGGGTCATGTCCATGACAATGCTTGCACGTAACAACGGATTTGATGAAATCTATGTCCCGATGGAAAACCTCAAAGAAGCATCCGTTGTTGATAAAATCCAGGTTTACGGTGTTTCAGATGTGGATATGCTGATGTCTCACCTGGTTGACCAGGAAGTATTGCATCCTGCGCCTTTGTATGTCCCGGACAGGAAAGATCCTCTTGCAGACAGGATGGATTTCAAGGATGTCCGGGGACAGTTCAAAGCCAAGAGTGGCATCGAACTGGCAGCGGCAGGCGGTCACAATGTTTTACTGATAGGCAGTCCGGGAAGCGGCAAGAGTATGCTTGCCAACAGAATCCCGACAATCCTGCCAGAGATGACACATGAAGAAGTATTAGAAACTTCTAATGTCTACTCTGTCGCAGGACAGCTCCCCCCGGATCGTCCTCTGATTGTGCGCCGTCCGTTCCGTTCTCCGCATCATACGACATCCGGGGCAGGACTGGTCGGCGGTGGGACGATTCCAACACCGGGTGAAATTTCTCTGGCACACAATGGTGTGATGTTCCTGGATGAAATGCCGGAATTCAAGCGTTCCACACTGGAAATGCTCCGGCAGCCGCTGGAAAATAGAAAAGTCGTTATCTCCCGTGCATCCGGTACAGCAGAATATCCCTGCAATATCATGCTTGTCGGTGCAATGAATCCCTGTCCATGCGGTTATTACGGATCGCCTTATCATAAATGTACTTGTACGGAGAAACAGATCAAGCAGTATATCTCACGCATCTCAGGTCCATTACTGGAACGTTTTGACATGCACATTGATGTAGATCCCATTCCCTATGAAGAATTTGCCTCCAAAGAACCGGCAGAAGATTCCGCACAGATCCGGGAACGTGTGAATTTTGCCCGGAAGCAACAGGAAAAGCGTTATGCAGGACTTAATATTTACTGTAATTCCATGATTCCAGATCATCTTCTGGACGAATTCTGTCCTATGACACCCCAGGCAGAAAAACTGTTTTCTCAGATGTATCAGCATTACAAAATGAGCGCCCGAACTGGTACAAGAATTAAGAAAGTTGCACGTTCTTCCGCAGATCTGAACGGCAATGAAGAAATTGACAGGAAAGATATTGCCGTAGCCGTGCAATTCCGGGGATTTGACAGCAGATATTTAAAATAATAATCAGAACAAAAGAAAAGAGCGAATTTCTATGAAAAATTTTTTCAGCACAATCGGCAGATACCTCCATGCTTCAGATACGGGTCTGATTCTGGCATCCCTGCTGTGTTCCGCCATCAGTTGTGTCATGCTCTGGAGCATTGCCACAAATGAATTGTTAGATCGCTGTGATATGAGTACTGTCAGAACACAGATTGTTGCAAGTGCAATGGGACTTGTCATTGTCATGATTCTAAGTCTGCTGGATTATAATAAATTAATCAAACTATGGTGGATCTATGCACCTGTCGCCCTGGGACTTGTTGGGCTGACATTTACCAGTTTAGGCTATCGGCGTGGCGGAGCAGACGATCAGGCATGGATTGCGATTGGTGATTTTTACCTGCAACCGTCTGAATTATTAAAATTAGCATTTATTTTAACATTTTCCATGCACCTGTCCAAAGTTGAAGAAAATATGAATCAGCTCCGGCAGATGATGCTGTTATGCTTTCATGCGGCTGTCCCGATTCTGTTAGTCGCAAAACAGGGCGACTACGGCACGGCAATTGTATTCGTGATTATCTTCCTGGCAGAAATGCTGAGTACCAGAATTGCCGTGCGGTATCTCATTACGGCTTTGATTGCCACACCTGTGATGGGTTTTCTTGCATGGAACTTCCTGCTTTCCGACATGCACCGGCAGAGGATTCTTGTGATCCTGCATCCGGGGACTGATCCGGAAAATCTGGAATATCAGCAGGACTTAGGGATTTCCGCACTTGCAAATGGTCAGATCTATGGTACAGGTCTGCAAAGCGAAAATGGTTATGTCAGCGTCCCGGAAATGCACAACGATTTTATTTATTCTTATATCGGGCAGGCATGGGGATTAATCGGCGCACTGCTTGTCCTGGGACTGCTGACATATATCTGTCTGAAAGTTCTCACGGATAGTTTATATACTAAAAATCACCAGGGAAAATTAATCTGTATCGGCACATTTGGGATGATCTTTTCCCATTGCTTCATGAATATTGGCATGGTGCTGAAAGTCATGCCGGTAATCGGCATTCCACTGCCGTTCCTGACTGCCGGAGGTACTGCCGTTGTGTGCATGTATACGGCAATCGGACTTGTGAATAGTACCCGTTGTCACAACGTCCGGAAACACCGGATGTTTTACGAAGCAGAGTCTGACAGGTAATTATTATCATGATAAAAAAAAGAATTTTACAAATCTCTGTTTTTGGAATGATGATTCTGATTTTTTATTTTTCGGCACAACCGGCTGATGACAGCACGGAAACAAGTTCCCGGTTCTGCATCCTGCTTGCTAGGATGCTTTATCCGGATTATGACTTGTATGATTGGTCAATCCGGGAAATTATCACGGACGGATTGACGTTCATCGTCCGGAAAGCAGCGCATTTTACGGAATACGCCGTTCTGGGATGTCTGTTTTATTTTAATTTAAATTACAAAAAATCCGGATTTTTACTTGCCGTCCTGTTGACTGGTCTGTATGCCTGTACAGATGAATTTCATCAATTATTTGTATCTGGACGGAGCGGACAGCTCCGGGATGTAGCAATTGACACATGTGGCGGATTGTGTGGTGCAATCACAGGCTTTATAATACTGTGCATCTGGTATTATTTCTGGAATCATAAAAAATAAATGCTGTGACGCACGAGCATCTGCAATCACAGCATTTTTTATTTTTAATTTTCTTCCGGATTTTTTAAATGTCCGAATTCCTGAATAAATTTTTCCAGTGCCGGAAATGCAATATCATAGACTTCCTGCATTTTTTCGATAGAATCCATTGTCTCTTTTACTTGCCGGATGCCAATATAAATATCATCATCAAACGGCTCATCATATTCGAGTACGTCCGCAAATGCCGTCCCTGACAACATGAAACGCATGTCCTCTGTTTCTTCGTAATCTCCGAAATATTCTTCCAGATTCACAAGCGTATGCTCCGGGACAATAAATTCATCTGCATCAAAATCCGAAATGACAAGCACGGCTTCCCCGGTCTGGAATTCAGCGTACAATTTGGCATTATCCCCCGTATAGCCATCCCGTTCCTGCGTATCCGGAGAGGACGGCATATAATAGACATCCACCACAACTTTGCCATCCTGATTGACATCCTCAATATAGTGTGCAAACATCTCGGAAATCCCCGCGGCACAAGCGGCATGGAACAGCTCATTATGAGAGCCCAGTAAAATAATCATATCCGGATGGACTGTCGAGACCACCTGCCAGCCCAGAAATCCGG
>CAMWJT010000127.1 GCA_947174625.1 uncultured Ruminococcus sp. | reverse complement strand
ATGTTCTCAAACTTTTAGTACATTTACTGGAACCGTCTGACTTCCCGATCAAGGGAGAATAATTGATTTTTAGAATCAGAAATCAAGTCCGGTGTTTTTTTGATTCTCAAAAAATGCCGGGCTTGCGGTTTATAGATTATGAAAAAATTTCTTTTGCAGATGATTCTGCTGTCCGTCTTTGAGTTTGTTTCTTTGTTTCTGCTCACCTCTGCATTGCCGATTTATATATTGCTATGGGGACTTGTCTTGATATTTTTTCGGATACAGGGCAAAGATTTATTTCTGGAGGGACTGCTGTTCTCCAGTCTGGCTTACAATATGGGGGGCGAACTTGAAATCAGTCTCCCGGCGATTGCGCTGTGGTATATACCGCTTGGGATTTTCCTGTTCTGCGTCCGGAAAAAGGAAAAAGAAAAGATCACACCTCTGCTTTGTCTGGTTGCGCCAGCTTGGATGGGCATTGCCTGTGTGGTGACAGTCTGTGCAGGATGGACAACAGACTGCCTGTATGATGGAAACGTTATCTTGGGGGGAATGTTTCTGTTCATGACGATATGCAGGACGATCTTTGCAGGTGTGATGAACTGGATTCGGAGATAGATTATGAAAAAATTTCTCTTGCAGATAATTTTACTTTCTGTTTTGGACTTCGGAACATTTGGTTTGATCGGAGAAGCACCGCTGATTTATGTGTTGCTTTGGTTGCTTGTCTGGGTGGTGTTCCGGGTGCGTGGTTCGGATTTGTTTGTACAAGGACTGCTGTTGTCAGGGTTGATTTACATCCTGGTGAGCGAACCTTATGGCAATCTCCCGTCGCTTGCATTGTGGTACATACCGCTTGTGGTGTTTCTGTTTTTTGTACGGAAACAAGAGAAAGAAGATTTTTGTCCTTTGTTTTGTCTCGTTGCGCCGTTCTGGATGGGCATCGCCTGTGCGGTGACTGCCTGTGCAGGATGGACAACGGATTGCCTGAACGGCGCAAATGTCACTCTGGGAATGTGTTTTCTGCTTATCACATTATGTCAGGCGGTCTGCGCCGGATTTCTGAATTGGATATGGAAGAAGATATTCTCCAGTTAAAAAAGTTAATTTTCTATTGACTTCCCGTCGCAAATATGCTATACTAAAAATAGTAAGATATTGAAATCGTTAAGTCATTTTTATCATTTTTAAGAGGTGATTCTTATGAAAAAAACGCTTGCTTTATTGTTGAGTCTGACTCTGGTAAGCATGAATTTTTCTGCTGTTGCAACAGTTGCAGAAGATTCTGTTCAAGCCAGTCAGGCAGATAATCTGTACACAGTCACTGCCGTTAGTACTTATGGTGACAATGTTATCCTAAACGGTGATTACAGAATATCGTTGATGGATTTAGATCAATATTCCGAAATATCATTTTCACTGAAGTATGGCGACGTACTGGAAATTGACTGCGATACGATCCTGGAAACATCCCCGAAACGGTTTGCATTTGAATCCGGTGATCAGATTAAATTTTTAGGCAAAGCCGAAGATTATTACAAAGATAATCTGGAAGAACTCGTTGCAGTAGAAGTCCAGGATGAAAAGATCCTGCTTGCAGAAAAAAATCCGGAAGATTTGGAAAATCCTGTTATTTACGAACTGGATAAAACGCATCTTTCTTTAAAAGATGGCTATTTCCCGATGCTGGATGATTTCAACATAGATAAAATGGAAGTCAATGATTATGGTGTATTTGCCGTAAATCCGGATACACAGAAAGCAATCTGTGCTGTAGAGTTTCATTATGGCAATCCGATTGACACCAGTCAGACAATAGAATTACAGGTATGGGAAGTCTGGGGTGACGGACTGATCCTGAAAGATATGGAAACCGAAAAATATTACAATCTGGAATTAAAGAACAAAGCAGTCGCTGTCATGGATAAAAAAACGCTCCGGACGCTTTCTGTGGGAGATGTTCTGTTATTAACCGTAGATTCTGAGGGAAATCCGGAGATCCCACTAGAAGTTACCTATGAAGCCACTGTGGAAGATTTTATTCAGCAGGATAAAATGCACACAGTCATTGGTGTGAACGAAGACGGCACAGACTTTTTCCTGGATAATGATTGCACTCTGAGTGTGTGGGATATTGAATATTATGCAGAAACGTCATTTACACCAAAGTATGGCGATCTGATATGCGTTGACTGCGACTTTTTTTTGTTGACATTCCCAGGACAGTTTGCATTGAAACCCGGTGTCCGGATCTATTACGTTGGCAAATCCGAAGATTATTACAAGGATAATCTGAAAGAACTGGTTGTTACGGAAGTGCAGGATTACAAGATTATTCTTGCAGAAAAAAATCCGGAGAATCCGGAAAATGCTGCTGTTTACCAGTTAAATAAAGTTCACCCTCGGGTAGATGGTTATTATTGGATGGAGCAAGACGAATTTTTAGAAGAGGGTTATTATTGGGCAGATCTGGACGGCTTTGATGTGGATACGCTTGCGGTCGGAGATTCTGGGATATTTGCAGTCAATCCGGATACACAGAAAGTAATCTGTGCTGTAGAAGTTCATTATGATTATGATAATGCAATTGATACCAGTCAGACGGCGGAATTTAAGTTGATTAACGTGAGGGATAATTCCATTTCTGTGAAAAACGTGGAAACTGGAGAATATCACCTTCTGTTGTTGAATCACAAAGTAACATCTGTCATGAGTAAAGAAACACTCTTGTCGCTTTCCGGTGGAGATATTCTGCGGTTCACGGTGGATTCTGAGGGAAATCCGGAGATTCCGCTAGAAGTTACCTATGAAGCTACTGTAGAAGATTTTATCAGATCTGGTATGCTGTACACAGTGATTGGTGTCAGCGAAGACGGCACAGAATTTTTCCTGAATAATGGTGATAATGATTGCAAGCTGAGTGTGTGGGAGATTGAAGATCATGCGGAAACACCATTTACACCGAAGTATGGCGATCTGATATGCGTTGACTGCAACTGTTTCCTTGAAACATTCCCGATGCAGTTTGGATGGGGTTCCGGTGTCCAGATCTATCCTATTGGCAAAGCCGGGGATTATTACAAGGATGATCTGAAAGAGTTGGTTGTCACGGAAGTGCAGGATCACTGGATTATTCTTGCAGAAGAGAATCCGGAGAATCCGGAAAATGTTGCTGTTTACGAACTGGATAAAATTCACCCTTGGGTAGAAGATTATTATTCTGCGGAGCTGGACGGCTTTGATCTGGATACACTTGCAGTCGGAGATTCTGGGATATTTGCAGTCAATCCAGATAAAAATACAATCATTGCTGCTGTGGAAATCCATACCGGAGAGAATTCTGAGAATTCAGGAAATTCTCCCCTTGCAAAAGGCGATGTGAACGGCGATGGAAAAGTTGACATTGCTGACGTAATCCTGATAAACCGTGTTTATGTCGATCTGGAGAAAGTCAGCAAAGAACAACAGCAAGCAGGCGACATTGACAAGAGCGGAAAATTGGATCTTGCAGACGCTATGCTTGTCATGCGTTATCTTGTCGGACTGGAAGATTCTCTTGATTTTTAAGAATTAAAAATCAATTAAAAAAATGCTCTCTTTCACAAGAGGGCATTTTTTATAATTTAATTATTTTAATAATCCAAGCAGTTCCTGCGGTTCTGTAATCAGTGTCTGTGCATGATGATCTGTCAGAAAAGCTCTGTCACGGAATCCCCATGTCACGCTGATACAGGGGATTCCGGCATTCTGTGCCGTCTGGATGTCCACGTCGGAATCGCCGATATAAATTGCTTGTTCCGGTGAGATCTGTAAATCTTCCAGAACAGCAAGCACGCTGTCCGGCGCAGGTTTCCTGCGAATACCGTCTTTTTCTCCGGCGACACGGTCAAACAATCCCGGAAAATACGTCTTACACAGCGACTGTACAGCATAATCTGCCTTATTCGACACAACAGCCGTATAGATGCCGGATTCCCGTAAATGCCGTATCACTTCGGGGATTTGTTCGTAAGGCGCAGTATGATCAGCACAATGCTGTTGATAATATGCCGTGAAATCCTGGTGTACCTGGTCAATCCGTTTCGGGTCAGTTACATCCGCCGGAACGGAACGTTCAATTAATTTGCGGATGCCGTTTCCGACGAACTGCCGGACTTCCGGAAGCGTCCGACCGGGGAGCTGATTTTTTTGCAGGGCATAATTGACACTGCGATATAAATCTTCGAGTGTATCTAAAATTGTGCCGTCCAGATCAAAAACTGCAAGCTGATAACGCATGGATCCAATCACTCTTTTCTATTATTTTAATTTTATATTTATTATTTATTTTTTAATACGCAGAATCAGCAATAAAATGATCTCCAGTCCGGACAAAGCCGAGCAGGCAATGAATAAAATCCGGTTGACAATCCCGCTGGAAGAACATAATCTGAAACTGAATCCGTCTTTTTTCGGATAAAGCAATTTCAATTTTTTCTTGTTCAGAAGATCAATTGCCAGATGCGACAGAAAGCCCACCGTGAAATACTGTACAAACGGCTGATAGATCAATGCAAGAGAGACATCCAGTGTGGCAAGTGCCAGAAGGGAGTGCATAAAAGAACGG
>CAMWJT010000126.1 GCA_947174625.1 uncultured Ruminococcus sp. | reverse complement strand
ACTTGCTGCGTGCCGCGGCAGTCGTGATCTGCTGGAACATCATTGCCATTGAGAAACGTCGGTGGAGTCACAGTTAAAATTTTCAAAATTTTAAATTATTAATATAACTATTTTTTAACTATTTAGAAAGGTGCAAAACATGGATCAACAAGAGAAAAAATTCAAGAATCTCAAAAACCGTAAATTTACAGCCTATGCCATGATTCTTGCCGTCCTGGCGCTTGCGGTTGCCATTCCGTTGAATCTCCTGGCAAGCAGATTGAATATTATCTGGGATATGACACCGGCAAAACTCTATGAATTGTCGGACACGACAAAAAATTATCTCGAAAATCTGGACAAACAGGTAGACTTCTATTTTCTCATGGATATGGATCAGTTATCGACAGACGACAACAGCATGGCGCTGTATTATTCCCTGAAGCAATATTCTGCCTATGAGAATATTAATTTGATTGATTTTGACCCGGACACTAATCCGGAACTTGTCAATCAGCTCCGGGAAGACGGCTACAACCTTGCAATCGGCGACATGGTATTCCACTGTGATGGCAGATCCAAACACGTCCAGGGTGTCAGCATGTACCAGTATGAAGTATCTTATGATGATAATAATAATTCCAGAATAGAAGCCGCCTACTTCCGTGGCGAAAATTACATTACCGGTGCAATCAATGCCGTTGCCTCCGGAAAAGAAGCTTCTGTCTATTTTCTCACCGGTCACGGTGAAAAATCACTCGCAAATGACTATACCAAATTCAACGAGAATATGCGCAATATCAATTACAATGCGCAGGAGCTTGACTTGAAGACAATGGATGCAGTCCCCGAAGATGCGGCAATCCTGATTGTTGCCGCTCCGCAATATGACCTGAGCAATGACGAAACCAGATTAATTAATAATTATCTCGATAACGGCGGTAATATCTGTTTTCTGATGTCGCCGAACGAGAATGAAATTGCTTATAAAAATATGGAATCCATCATGAACGATTTCGGGATTGGCATGGATTACGATCTTGTCAAAGAAACGGATTCCAGTCTGTACGTCAGCGGTGATCCGTATACTTACCGGATCAGCATTGTCCGCAATGAAGATACGGATGTGGATCTCACCAGTGAACTTGCAGACATGACGGACAGCGGACTTGCTGCATTTATGAGCAATTCCCGGAGTTTCTATCAATATCTCGGTTCGGAAGATACTTCACTCCAGATCGGCACACTGCTCCAGACAATCGCTGATACAGATGATTACGGCTATTCCAATGCAACAGCCGTCGGCGAACCGTACGGCGGTACAGATCCCCTTGCAGAACCCATCCAGGGACAGCCGCTTGATCTTGCGATGTATTCCGTCAGCAGTTCCCGGAAAAATGCAAAAGTTTTTGTCATGGGCAACGCAGAATTCATTGACGATAACAACGTCAAGGAAGATTACATGATAATTCCGGTCTATCTCATGCTTTCCAACATGACATGGATGTATGACAGCGATCTGCTTTTAGATATGGGTATTTCTGACAAAGAACGAAATTATGATTCCATGCGGATCAATTCCGAATCCGCCGCCAATTCCACTATGATTGTCTTCATTGTCGTGCCTGTTCTTGTGGGTCTTTCCGGCGCTGGTGTCTGGATCAAGAGGAGGTATTCGTAATTATGAGTATCAAAAAAATCCGTGCATTGATCATTGCACTTGTCGTCCTGGCGGCACTCACGATTACAGCATATCTTGCCGTTGACAAAATCAAAACCAACGAAGAAAATCAGAAATTACAGGAAACGCAGTCCCTGAATCTGTTTGCATTTGATGCCAATGCTGTCAATCAAGTCCAGATCCAGAATCCGGACGGAAATTTTACAATGCAGACCACAAGCACAAGCTGGGAGATCACAGAATCTGACTATCCCCAGACATTTACGCTCAATGCGTATTATATCAATAGTATCTGTTCTTACATGAGCGATCTCACGGCATTAAAAAAACTTGACATCCCGGCAGAAGAACTCTCAAATTATGGGTTCTCCGATCCTGTCACAGTTACCTGTCTGGATACCAGTAACACCGCCTATACAATTTATATTGGCAATCCTGCCGCTACACAGGAATACTATTATGCCATGCGCCCAGATGATCCGATTGTCTATGAGATTGATTTCAATGAAGGCGACGTACTCCGGGGTGGCATGACGTATCTCCGGAGTCACCGGCTTCTGGACTGCTCGGATGTCGATATTACTTCTGTTAAGTTAGAACGAGATTCCGACATTGTCTTTGATCTTCTCCGGGAAGAAAATACATGGGAAATGGCAGAACCGCTCCCGGATGCGCAAGTGCATTCTGCAAATATCAATTCTTATCTGACATCAGTCACCAGAACCGAAGTTGAAAATTTCGTGAAAGTCGTGGAAAATACAAACGATCTCGTAGAATATCACCTTGACAATCCGGCATATATTCTCACTGTGAAAACGAATGCCGGCGAAACAATCACAATTGATTTTGCGCCGTTTGATTCCAATGACAAAAGCGTTTATCTTGTGATCGAAGAATCCGGACAGATCGCTGTCATGTCCGTCAACAACACCGGATTTCTTCAGACGCAACCGGCAGAACTGCTCAGTGATAAAGTATTCTCTCCGAATTTCGAGGATGTCAGCAGACTGGATATTCAGATAGATGATCTGCAATGCTCCATGATTATGGATCATGAAGAAAAAACGTATTTACTGGATGATCTGGATCTGTCCGGGCAGGACAAATCTATTATAAATCTATTTCAGTCATTGTTCCAGACAGTTTCTAATATCAGCTATGATACTTTGGATCTGGAAAATCCTGATCCGGATTCTGAACCGGATTCTGCAACACTCCCCACCGTGATTTTTACATACACCATGCTTGACGGATCTGTCCAGGAAGTCAGTCTGATCCCCATAGATGATACTTACTATCAGGCTTACATCAATGACAACTATTCTCACAAGATCGTCCGCAGACGTTCCCTCAGCGGCAGCACTGGTGTCCTGACCTATTATGAAAAAATGATGGATGCTTTGGCAGAACTGGATCTAATCCCAGATTCTGACCCTGTATCATAAATCAAAAAAAACAGCAGACACTTCCCTTTTTGGGGAGCGTCTGCTTGTTATTTAATTATTGATTTAACATTTTCTTTGCCGTATTGATAATATTCTCCGCAGATAAGCCGAATTTTTTCAGCAGATCCACCGCAGGTCCCGAATACCCGAATTCATCATTGACACCAATCCGGACAACCGGCACAGGACAATTCTCAGAAACACACTCCGCAACGGCACTGCCCAGTCCGCCAATGATGCTATGCTCCTCTACAGTCAGGATTTTCCCGGTCTCACGGGCTGATTTTAAAATAATCTCCTGATCTAACGGCTTGATTGTGTGAATGTTAATCACTCTCGCAGAAATGCCCTGCTCCCTGAGAGAATCAGATGCTTGTACGGCTTCGGCAACCATCAGACCCGTTGCAACAATCGTCAGATCTTCTCCATCCCGGAGCATAACACCCTTGCCCCACTCAAATTGATAAGTTTCCGGATCATTCAGCACCGGCACGGCAAGCCTGCCGAATCGCATATAAACAGGACCCTGATACTGGACTGCCGCTGCAACGGCGGCTTTCGCTTCGACATCATCACAAGGGACAATCACCGTCATGCCCGGAATCGTCCGCATTAACGCAATATCTTCATTGCATTGATGCGTTGCGCCGTCCTCTCCGACGGAAATCCCGGCATGTGTCGCACCGATTTTGACATTCAGATGCGGATAACCGATCGAATTACGAACAATCTCATACGCTCTCCCGGCAGCGAACATCGCAAACGTACTGGCAAAGGGAATTTTCCCGGATGCCGCCAGTCCTGCCGCAACACCCATCATATTTTCTTCGGCAATCCCACAATCAAAGAAACGTTCCGGATAAGCTTTCTTAAAAATTCCGGTTTTCGTCGCAGCGGCAAGATCCGCATCCAGAACGACTAAATCCGGATATTGCTCTGCAAGTTCTGTAAGCGCCTCGCCGTAACTTTCTCTGGTTGCTTTTTTCTTGATTTCTTTTACATCAGCCATAATTAAACCTCCAGTTCTGCGAGTGCTGTTTCTAATTCCTGCATTGCCTGTGCATACTGTTCCGCATTGGGAGCAACACCATGCCAGGAAACCTGATCTTCCATGAACGAAATGCCTTTACCCTTGATGCTTTTCTGGATGATCGCAACGGGCTTTCCGGTGATCTGGTCAGATTCTGCGAATGCCTGTTCAAGCTGATCGAAATCATGCGCATCTTCTATGACAATCACATGCCAGCCGAACGCACGGAATTTCTCGTCAATCGGTTCAGGCGAGCAGACTTCTGTAATTTTTCCGTCAATCTGCAAGCCGTTATTATCAATAATTGCCGTTAAATTATCTAATTTATAATGCGCCGCAAACATTGCCGCTTCCCAGACCTGCCCTTCCTGGATTTCGCCATCACCCAGAACTGCATAGACATGATACTTTTTCTGATCCAGTTTTCCGGCAAGCGCCATCCCACAAGCCGCAGAAATCCCCTGTCCGAGCGAACCGCTGGACATGTCAATCCCCGGTGTCTGGATGCAGGGATGTCCCT
>CAMWJT010000125.1 GCA_947174625.1 uncultured Ruminococcus sp. | reverse complement strand
TCCTTCAATTCGGAGGGCATAGCCCCAATGTTACCAAAAATTCTCATAGAATTTATATCTCACTCCTGTTTTTAATATTAAATTAAATTAAATAATAATATCTTCCAGAGAAAATGTGATTACTTTTTGCAAATCCGCAAGTGTCAATTCTACTTGATAGCCGATTTTGCCGGCACTAAAAATCACAGATTTCTGATCTTTTGCTGAACTGTCTATGATGGTTCTGAAAAATTTTTTCATCCCAATTGGCGAACATCCGCCATGCACATAGCCAGTCAGTGGCAGTAACTCTCTGGATTTCAGCATCTGGATGCTTTTCTGCTTCACAGCCTTTGCGGCTTTTTTCAGATCCAGTTCTTTCCCGACCGGAATGACAAATACAAAATGTTCTCCCGTCCCGGAGATTGTGACAAGTGTCTTGAAAACCTGTGCCGGATTCTGATTCAGAACTTGTGCGACTTCCCTACCGCTGACGGCTTGTGTATCTGCATAACAATAACTTTGATAAGCAATTTTTTTCTGATCCAGAATCCGCATGACATTTGTTTTTACTGATTTTTCTGATTTCATAATTTTTATGATTTTTTCCCGAACAGTCCGCTGAGTTTTTCTGCGGCATTTGTAATATTTTCCGTCGTAAGTTTTGCTTTGACACCGTTGATAATGGCATTGATCTGATCGTCCGGCAGATCTACACCAAGCAGTTCTTCCACAGCTTTGACAGGATTCTCCGTGAATTTCTTAGAAAAATCCTTATCATTCTTGATTTTCTGCATGATCTCTTCCATTTTTGCCTTGATGTCCAACATGTAACACACACTCCTTAAAATTTAAAAATTAAATATAAATTAATCTCCGACAGAATTTAACGAATCTGCCAGTTGTAATATCAGATCATGCAATTCCAGATTGCGCTTGAATTTCTCCGGGATTGCATCATAACCCAAATATGCCCCTAACAGATTACCAGTCACTGCACCGGTGGAATCGCGGTCGCCGTTATGATTGACAGATGCAATCAATGCTTTTTCCAGATGATCTGGATAACGCAATGCGCAATAGACAGCAATCGCAAGCGTTTCTTCGGCAACCCAACCTTCACCAAGCACATGAATTGCTGTCAGATCGTCAATTTCTTCTTCCGCAAGCCAGACAGCTTTTTTCATGATCCTGACAAATTCTCGTAGATAATTTGCACCCTTGAAAATTCCCTGCATTGCCGTAATCGCATCCAGGACGACAGATTTCAGATTTTTTTCAGGATGTTCCAGAATAGTATGGATCATATGGACTTGTGCTGCCGCCGGGATATAGCCTAATTCATGCCCATGTGTGAGAGCTGCCGCTTGTGCGCCCAATAGATCAATATCTTGCATGGATTTTTTATTTTTTCCGTGAAAATATAATCCAATCGGCGCAATCCGCATGACACCACCACAGCCCTTGCTGTCATTGATTGGATTCCGGATTGTTCCGGGGATGCCATTTTTAACGGCTGACGTACAGGTATAGCCGGGGGATCTTCCCTCAAATAATTCCGGAATATTCAGATCTTTCGCATACTGCAACAGATTATCTGCATACTCTTTTGTTTGCGTTATGTACCAGTCCTGGTAACAATGCCAGATGCTTTCTGCATCATGAGAATTCATCAGCAAGCCCTTTGCCGTGAACAGCGTCATCTGTGTATCGTCCGTAATTTCAGCGACATGCTTCGGATTCAATTCATAATTCTGAATGCCGGGTTTGCCGTATTTCTCAAAAATCTGAGATTCATAGTAAAATTCGACCGGAGAACCGAGCGCATCTCCTGCCGCACCGCCGATCAGACAGCCACGGATCTGATTTAATTTCTGATTTATCATTTATATCCTTTCTGCCTTAGCAACAGCATCTGTAAGAGACATCTCGGAGAATTCCTGCGCCCGGAACAGTCTGCCGGATCGTTGATCGTTCAAGAATGCCGGGACAGCAATTCCAGGGATGGCGCTTTCCGGCGCATTCGGCGCATGAATTCCACCCATATCCGTCCGACACCAGCCAGGATCAACTAAATTCAACATCACATCCGTGCCGTCAATTTTGGATGCCAGATCAATTGTAATCTTATCCAGTGCAGCTTTGCTTGCGGAGTAGCCTGCCTGTTCGGGTTCTAACGCAATGCCACTGGTGATATTAATAATCCTGCCGAATCCGGCTTGCATCATTTTAGGCAGAAAGTGATAACAAATCAGAGCCGGCGCAATCGTATTAATCTGAAAACTTATTGTAAAATCCGAAACCGGTGTTTCAAAATAATGTTTCAAATACCCTGTCTGCATTCCGGCATTATTGAATACAATCCCGACAGACGGGATTTTTCTGTCAATTTCTTCGAGCATTTCCCGGATGGCATCCGGATCGGACAATTCTGCGCCGACGGCATACGCTTTCACACCGAACGACTGGACTTCCCGGAGAATTTCCTCACAATGGCTGATTTCTCTGCCATGAAGAATTAAATTGCATCCCTGCTGTGCAAGAAGTTTTGCAGTGAGAGCGCCGAGTCCTCTGGCTGAACCAGTAATAAATGCCCATTGATTCTGAACAGACAGCATAATTCCATCAATCCTTTCTAAATTATAATAAATAAAATTAATTAAAATTCTCAAAAATTTCCAGACTGCGCCTTAAAATTCCGTGACAGTGTGCAATTGCCGTCCCGTAATTCGTCATAGGGATTGCTTGTTCTTTTGCAACATTCTGCCGGAACTGGACAGCTCTCGGCGAAAGCATACAGCCGCCGCAATGCACAATCAGTGCATAGTCATGCAGATCCGCCGGGAATTCATTGCCGGAAGTCCAGGAAAATTCTAATCTGCATCCGGTATATGCCTGAATCCACCGGGGGAGTTTGACTGTCCCAATATCATTGCATTGCCGGTGATGGGTGCATCCCTCGGAGATGAGAATTTTATCGCCGTCTTTCAGATCATCCAAAGCAAATGCACCATTGACAAGCGTTTCCAGATCGCCTTTGTATCTTGCCATGAGAATTGAAAATGACGTTAAATAGATATGTTCCGGGACAATCTGCGAAACTTTCCCGAATGCCTGACTATCTGTAATCACAATAAGAGGAGGGACGGCTAATTTTGCAAGCGTGTCCTGTAATTCCGTTTCACGACAGCAGACCGGAACTGCGCCGATTTCCAGAGCCGCACGGATTACCTGCTGTTGTGGGAGAATCAATCTGCCTTTGGGAGCAGATTCATCAATCGGGATCACTAGGACAAGGACATCTCCGGTGCTGACAAAATCCGACAGCAACGGTCTGGGATTTGCCGGAGAACAGACCTGTTTTGCGAGCAATTCTTTTAATTCCGGGATGTTCGCCCCTGTTTTAGCACTGACGGCGATTTCATTTGCAGAACTGATCCGGATTTCAGCAAGATCAGATTTATTATAGACAAGCACATAAGGAATTTTTCGTTTCTGAAATTCTGAGATTAACGCAGAATCTGTTTCAGATCTGCCGGTTGTACTATCAATAATCAACACAGCAATATCTGTCTTTTCAAGAATCGCAAGGGATTTTTCAACCCGGAGCTGACCAAGTTCTCCCGTGTCATCCATCCCGGCAGTATCTGTAATCAGGACAGCTCCAAGTGGGAGCAGTTCCATTGCCTTGCTCACTGGGTCAGTTGTCGTGCCTTTGACTTCAGAGACAACGGACAGATTTTGTCCGGTCACGGCATTGACAACACTGGATTTTCCTGCATTTCTTCTGCCAAAGAATGCGATCCGGATTCTTTCGCCGGATGGGACATCATGCAAGGATGCCATTGCAATCACACTTCTTTCTAAATTTTCTGAATTTTCTGGATTTTTAAATTATAATTTATTATAACACAAGCCGGCAGAAAATGCAAGAAAAAATTTCTGAAAATACACTTGACAAATCAGAATTATTATGCTATGATATTTTTATAATTTTTAATTTTATAATCCAAAAGCAGTGACGGGGAAGAGTATGCTGTTTCCGGCATCACAGAGAGCATTCGGACGGTGAGAGAATGTGTGCAGAACAGTCAGAAAGTAGCCCCTGAGCTCCGGCTTGAACGGAAATAAACCATTATTTCTCAGTAATCCCCGGCGGATGCACCCGTTACAGTGCAGATGAGTGCAGGAGAATTTTTTTTAATTTTCCTGAATGCAGGTGGTAACACGGACAAGAATGCTGTTCGCCCTGGAGCTGAAAATGCTTCAGGGCATTTTTGATAGCAAAAATTAAATTAAAATCAAGAAAAGGAGTCTGAACATTCATGTTGAAAGAACTGGCAAAAAATTACAATCCATCAGAATTTGAAGAACGAATCTATCAGAACTGGATGGAAAAAGGCTGTTTTCATGCAGAAATTGACGAAAACAAAAAGCCTTATACAATTGTAATCCCCCCTCCAAATATCACCGGACAGCTCCACATGGGGCATGCCCTGGATGAAACTTTGCAGGATATTTTAATTCGTTGGAAAAGAATGTCCGGCTACAGCACGTTATGGCTGCCCGGTACGGATCATGCGGCAATTGCCACAGAAGCCAAGATCGTTGCCGCTATGCGAGAGGAAGGCATCACCAAAGAACAGATCGGACGGGATGCGTTCATGAAACGTGCATGGGCATGGAA
>CAMWJT010000124.1 GCA_947174625.1 uncultured Ruminococcus sp. | reverse complement strand
TTTTTCTGTTTTTTGTTTCTGTTCTGAAAATCAGGTCAAAAACTTTATTTTTTTAAGTATTTTCTCAAAAAAATAAATATAACGAAATATTAAGATTCTTCTTCCGGTTTCAGGAATGCTCGGACAGTAACTCTGCTCTGTCCGCTGATAGTACAAGTAAATAATGTAAGATCCCATCCATCAGCAGATCCGAATTTCATGCTTTCAATATCCGTTCCAGCAACGTTCTCAATATTATTGACTTCATACTGATAAACTTTCCCGGCTGCATCTGTAAAAATAATCTCTGATCCGGAATACAGTTCCGAAATTCTCCCGAAATGTGTTTGGTAATTATGCGCAATCAGAATCAAATTTCGTTCATAGGCTGTTCCGAGATAACGACACGGTGCAGATTTCAGATTTGGGTAGCTCCACTCACTGAGAACGGGCAGTTCAATTCCGATTTCTGGAATTGCAATCACACCAATGTAGGATTGTCCATCAATTTCAAGCACAGGTTCTTCCGGGATGATTTCTTTTTCATACTCAGAAAACAGATCATATTTTTTTTCTTCTGTCGGCTGTGTCTCGTCCGGAATTTCCTTTTTGACTTCCAGTAACAGAGCCTGCGCCTGTTCGCCGCTCTGCTGATCTTCCTGGATATTGTACCGAACAAGGGATAGCGCTGCCCCTAGCAGCACTATCCCTGTTGCAATCAAACTGAATTTTAAAATTCTGACTGTATTCATGCACTATGATCCTTTTCTTTCAGTTTCAGCCCGGTGCTTATCAGCAGAACACCGCCGACTGCCAAAGGTACAACAGGCCACCATAACTGACCAGTCTGCGGTAATTTTTCAATCTTTGCAGCATTATTGCTGCCAGATTGGGAACCAGAACCATTGCCGGAAGATCTGCTGCCACTGGAATATCTGGAACTACTAGAAGAACCGCCACTATTGGAAGAACCATTTCCAGAACCTGAACCAGGTGTTCTGGTCGTGGTTACTGTAGTAGTTGTTGTCGTTGCAGAAGTAGAAGAACCAGAAGAAACAGCAGAAGCTTCTGTTACACTTGTTGTATTGGTACTTGTCTGCTCAGAATGGATCGTTTTTCCGTCCGTTGTTGTCGTTTCCAGATCACTTGTCATCTGTCCGGATGGTTTAGTCGTTGTAGTCTCTGTCCATTCCCCCTGGTTACCTGTCTCATGGGAGGTGGTTTCTTCTCCCTCGTCTTCCCACCAACTGGATGCGCCACCGGGTTCATACGTATTCACAATGACATATTCCACACCCTGTTTTCTGTAAATAACGGTATAATCTTTCGGAATTTCCTGTTCCACAACAACCCATTCCGAGGCGGGATTACCTGTCCAGGAATACGTCCAGTCATTGGATTCATCTAATCTGATCTGATGATCAAATTCATCATCTTTGTAAATTTCAGCCGTGATATAAGTAGCTCTTGCCTGTGGTTGATGTTCATCATTTTCCCAGATTTTTCTAACAGTGAATTCTACTTCACTGGCATCGAGTGTAGCATAGTTCATTTTTGGAAAAGCGTTCATCTGATAATTATCTTCTTCTGAGAGAACTACCATGAGTGGTTCTGCTTCCCAAGTTACATGATTCTGCGTAAATTTCTGTGCAGAAACCAGATAGTAACCTTGTTCCAGACCAGTAAATGCCACTTTGCCGTTATCATCGCTGAAAGCTGTCTGTGTGGGTTTAATTCTTCCCTGGACTGTGTAACCTTTCAGAGTGCTGGCAAGCTGTGACATGGCAGAAACCGAGCCGTCACCAATGGAAATTTGACGTCTGTACTTGTTAAAAGCAGCAGTCAACTTTGGTTTTTCGCCGCTCAGATCCTCCGCAACATGATAGATCTGCCATTCCATACCTGAAATTACTTCGCCGTCCCTGACGCAGTTCAACGTCAAAGAAGCAGTTCCTTCTGCGTTTACTGTCGCCGCAAATGCACCGGAAATGATACACATCACAAAACACAGCAGACAAAAGATAGCACTGACATAATTTTTCTTTTTGATTTTCATATCCATCACAACAGCCTCCTCTACAGTCTATCTTTAACATGAGGGCAGTTTCACCCTTATAATAAAATTGTACCACAATTTACGAAAAAAGTCAATGCCCAAGGGAATATATTGGTCAAATTTCATCAAATTGCACAAACATCAGATAAATATTTTATATATTCTGATGATTCCCGATCAGGAGCTGTTTCATACGCACAAGATCATAAATTGTAATTCTGCCGTCTTCGCACAAGTCGCCTGCCCGCCAGTTCGTCAGCTCCCCAGAACCCAAAAGCCATTTTTGAAGCATGACAGCATCTGCAACAGAAAATTCGCCGTCTGCATTCACATCTCCCGGCTCTGTCAATCCCAGATACGCATACATATAAGGAATCGAATAATCATCTATCTTCTTAAAATAATTCGCAATATTATCCAGAACAGAATATTTATAATAACTCTGCGTTCCCTGTTTTTTCTGCTCTTTGGAAGATCCATAATTCCAGGCATCTGACCAGCGGACTTCCGAATCTCCCACCAGATACATATATTGATCTGGATTATCTTTGGCATAATATTCCGCAAGGATCTGTTCTATCCGGTCTGTTGTTGTCAGGTCATGCGCATAAGACTGATAAGTTTTGATAAATTTCAGCCGGAACTCTTTATTTTTCAGCAGACTGACAAAAAAGTTAGTGGGTGCAGTCTCCGTGTCCATTTTTTCAAACCAGTTATAATCATAAACATTCGTTTTATTAATTTCGCTATCATAAGTATAACCCATAGAATGATCAAAATCAAAGGACATCAGCCGCCATCTGCCATCACTGTAGGGATTGCCTACAATTTCTGCACCCTTGCTTTTCCAGACACCATAATTATAATTCGGCCAGTCTGTCACGCCTAAATATAAGCCTGCGGCATAATGTTCAATCAGAGAATCCAGATCCATGAAATCAGAAGCCAGCTTGTAATTTTCCGGTTTTGTCATATCCAGTGTGGCATAATAATAAATCCTATCAAAATAAGTATCAAGATCCTGCTGTGTACCTTCTTCCAGATCCCAGTCTTTGACCATGACAACATCTTTTTTAGAAATCCCATAATGATCCTGGATAAAATCATCTGAGAATTTTTCCGTCATCTCATACAATCCCCAGTATTCTCCGTTCAGGAACAGCACACAAGGTTTCATATCCATGGTCGTGAGATTCTCTTTTTGGATAATTTTATGCGCAATGCTGTCCCTGGTTCTCTGTGAACCGGAAGAACGCAGTGCAATCGAATCATAAGAAGTAATCAGATTGCCTTGCCAGTCATAATTATTCGGAAAAATTGCAGCATTTAATTTTGATGCACCATAGTCACTTCTGGCAAACAGACTAAAACTTTTATTTGCAGAATTTCTTGTCGAAGATCCCTTGATCCGGATGCCCATATTCTGTTCTGCTATGGGATTGCCATTTTCAAAAATGGTAATACTGGCTTCCCGTTCCCCGGCTTTTCCCCGGATGTGATAATTCCGCATGGTTTCGGGATCTTTGTCCTCATCCCATGCACCGGAATCTGTTATATAACCCAGACTTTCACGCCATTCATGATATTTCGTCCCCACGACATAAATTCCGGTATCCGGATCAAATAAATTTTCCGGATCTGTCACAAGTGAGATCACAGTCAGATCTTGATAATCCGCTAATTCGCCATCCGTCACAAAATAACTCTGTTGGACAACCGGACTGTAAGAACCTGTTTTTGTATTTTTGGCAACGGCACGTACAATGCAAGCCTTGTCCACCAGATCCCTGGGTGGTTGATAGCCAACTCCCACACAGATTGACTGCGCTGTCTGATTCTCACCGTAAGCACTGTACAAATTCGGTTCATTGGAACGGTCTGTAATTGCAATGGCATCCTGATACCGGATTGCCGTTTCAGAACTTACCGGATTGCTTCCATCCAATGTATAGTAAATTTCCGTGTTTTCAGATGCCGAGAGATGTAATGCAAATTCCTGTTCATAAAATCCTGATTCTGCTGAAAAAACCGGAGAAGCAACCGTTTCCATATTGACTTTATTCGGCGTAGGCGACATGATCTGCATTGTACCGTCTGCAATCCTGCCAAATGTCTGATCTTCCAGGAGTGTCGGGATTTCTATCTTCTGGATTATCACACCATCCGGACTGCTCAGCAGAAGTGTTTCACCATTCTTACTGAGTGCAAATCCTGTATGATATTCTGATTCCGTAGAGTTTTGCTTGGATGCAAATACAATCAGGTAAGAATCCGGTTCGATGACAGCCGTTTCCGGAAATATAAATTTCTTTGGCTGATTTTCATCATCTGAGAGCGCATAGCCGCCGAGATTCACAGCGGTATCACCAGAATTGTAAAGTTCAATCCAATCAGAATAAACACCATAACTGTCCGTCAGACAACTGCCATTCTGTGTACAGATTTCATTGACCAAAATCTCCGAAGAATCTGGATTTTCTGCATAGACTGCCGAAAAATTTGCTGATCCTGACAAAATCAGCATCGCAGACAAAAAAGCAATTACTTTGCTGTTCAGAAATTTCATCATTTTTTCCTCCCCATGTTTAAATATATTTCTATTATAACAAAAGAACTATGCAATGTCAATAG
>CAMWJT010000123.1 GCA_947174625.1 uncultured Ruminococcus sp. | reverse complement strand
CATTCATGCTGTCGGTAAGCGTAATCTTGCCGTCGCCGTCCGTGTCCACGTTGGCAAGTCCCTGCTTGGAAATCCGATCTACACCGACATAGACACGATTCATCAGGATAACATCACTGATATTAACTTCTTCATCGCCGTTGGCATCTCCTCGCAAAGTAGGCTGTACTTCATCCGTAACAGTGACCTGCACAACGACTGCATCATAATCAGAATTATAGACCGTAATCCGGGCTGTGCCGGGATCCATTGCCGTGATTACACCCGATTTTGAAACGATTGCCACCTCCTCACTGCTTGTTCGGTATCTCAATCCGGTTTGATTAGCCTGAATTTGATACTGATCGCCTGGTTGCAGTATGACTTTGGTTTCTGTAATCTGCAAAGTGGGTCTTGATGCTATAGTCATAGTGGATGTAGTTGTTGTTGCTTTGGTGGATGCTATTGTCATCATCGTGCTAGTAGTTGTGGTGGTTGCTGCTGTTGTTGTCATCATTGCAGTTGTAGTGGCTGTTGTTTCTGTCGTAGCAACCTGGGTTGTTGTTTCTTCCACTGGAGCTATTCCTAATTCATAAGAAAGCTTCGGCTTGGATTTTTCATAGACAACTTCGCCAAATATATCATCTACATTACAATATATCATACAACCTTCCGCCAAGTTTCCGTTTGCGGATAATGTTGATCCATCCAGTCCGCCAAAAATTACCGTTTCTTTCTTACCATTCTCATTCATATAATAGAGAGAAATCTTCACAATGTCTCCGGGGTCGCCTGTAATATGCAAAAGAAATATATCACCTTTTTTCAAACCCAGATTAGAATACGAAAAATAAACCGTTCCACCAGTTGACTCCAACTGATTAACAAGTTCGGCGGTCTGTTCGTCATAAGCAGAAACTTTCCAACTCGGCACTATGCCTACTATATCGGCTATGAGCATAAGCATCGCTGTCATGATTGAAATTATTTTTTTCATAAGATAATCACCATTGATTTAAAAATAAACAGTAATTTCTAAAATAATGAATTAAAAATTCAGAAATTCGAAATTTTCTGCAAGATATTCTTCTAGCGTACCTGTATATCCTGTGCCGGATTCTGCCGCATAACTCAGTACAAGCGAAGCATCTCCTGCGTTGATGTTGCCGTCAGCATTGACATCCGCCGCAGATTCCTGCTCTGGTGTCAATCCGCTCTCTGCACCGGATCCGATAAGCGCCGCCGCCGAAAGAATCGCTGCCGCATCACCGGAATTCACAATCTGATCGCCGTTCAGATCTCCCAACAGATACCCCGGTTCTTCTTTGAGTTCCGGCAGATACAAATCCGAAAGCGGATCACAGCCGCCGACAAACAACTGCGTCCAGTAATAAACCCCTTCGCCCTCATAGACCGCAATTCCAAGATATTCCAAATCCGGATTCAGAATATTCCCGCTGTGAATTTCTGAACTCATCCAGGTATCCACTGCCTGCTGTGCTGTTGTCATACCGGTGGCGATATTTTCAGCATAGAAACTATAAAATGCGCCGTTCAGAGCTTCATCAATCGCCGTATCGTATTTTGTGCCGTCCGGTCTGGTATGTTCGTTCTGGATTTCCAGTTCATGACAACGAATCATGGCGGCGTTGTTCAGTGCTACAGAGCATTGCAACGGCGCAAGTCCCTGTTTTTCACGTTCCACATTCACACGAGCGGCAGCCTGGTCGGCAAGTTCTGCAAAATCCACTGCGTAAGCGTGCAGGGAATTATCTTGCATTGGTATCACGCCCACCGCACTGGCTGGGAGCATGAGCATTGCAGTTATGATTGAAATTACTTTTTTCATCTTAAGAACCTCCTGAAAGATATTTTTTAAAAATAGCTTTAATTTTATTATAACAGATTCTGCCTTATAATGCAAGTAATAATCTAAAAAAAGCTCCCCGGAATCAGAGAGCTTTTAGAATACTATTCAAATTAATATTGGCTGTAACTGCTTGCCCTGCAAAGCACTTTGGATTGTATCTGCTGTCCTGGTAAAATCTGCGACTAAGGACGATGGTTTCATTTCAGGGTCATCCTGCCGGACTGGCACAAAATAATAATACTTCGTATGAAATAATAACCCCAGATGCTTCATGCTCCCGGCAAGGGAATCATTGGATGCAATCGCCAGTACGACAGGTTTTTGCCCTCGCAAATGGGATTTGACTGCCATCGTTGCCGGACTGTCCGTAATACTTAATGCCAGTTTTGCCATTGTATTGGATGTACACGGTTCAACAAGCATGACATCTGTCATGTTCTTCGGACCAATCGGCTCAGCATCTTCCATTGTCCGGATGATTTTTCGGTTGGCAATGCTCTCCAGTCTCTCACACTGTTCTGCGGCAGTCCCGAATCTTGTGGAAATCCCGGACGCATTCCAGGACATGACCGGTATCAGCTCCGCTCCGCAGGAAACTAAATATTCCGCCTGGGCGAACGCCTGTGCAAATGTACAAAACGATCCCGTCATGACAAAACCAATCCGGATGCCTTCAAAATCATGCATCTAACATCCCCCTTTCATCCAGGATATGCAGGATTGTCTTGGCAATAATTTCTCCGGCTGTGACTGGTGCCGTCTTGCCCGGCAGAGACAATGCCCAGACAACACGTTTTCCGAGCGTCTGCGCCGCATCCCAGTCAACGCCGCCCGGTTTGGATGCCAGATCTAAAATTAATGCATCCTGCCGGATCTGTTCCAGAATGGATGTCGTCAGAACCAGAGCCGGAACCGTGTTGCAGATCACGTCCGCAGTTTTTACAGCATGTTCCAGTTCTGAAAATGCAATGCTCCGGCAACCGAGCATTTCGGCTTCTGCCCGTTTGACAACATTCCGTGCGGCAACGGTGACTTCTGCGCCCATTGCGTGGAGCGTTGCCGCCAGACGACTGCCGATTTTGCCGAATCCTAAAATCAGGATCTGACTGCCGCAGATCGTACACGGCATTTCTTCCATCATGATCTGGATGGCACCTTCTGCCGTCGGGACGGCATTCCGGGTGCTGAATTCTTCTCTTACGAGATAATCCATCGTTTCAAAGCCGGACTGTTCAAAAATTTCCTGTGACTTGCCGAATTTTCCGCCTAATACAAGTGCGCCTGGCTTGAGTGTCGTGAGCAGATGACTGATTGAAATATTTCTCTGACTGAACGGCGCATTGACAAGAATCCCATCATCTGAAACAGGCATCGGCAGGACAAGCACATCACACAACGGGATTTTATCGGCAACGGATTCCACAAGCTGTACCTGATCCGAGACAACGGACTGAAATCCAACAGCATAGGTTTCTGCATGATCCGCCAAAGCAGCTGCTGTATAGCCATACCGCAGATCACCTCCGGCAACGAGAAGCTTTTTTTTATGATTTTTCTGACGCATGTATCTCTCTCCTTTTTGAGCTTTCTGCTCTTGTTACAGGATATGCAGAATGCTGCGAACTGGTGCTATGAAAAATGATGTAAAATTTTTAGAATATTTCCCGTCCAGTCCGGATCATGTTCCGGGATCAGATACACCCGGAAACCGTAGATTCTGCCGTTCTCCAGAACGGATTTATCATCATCCACATGCAGGGCGATTCTGTAATGTGAGGGATATTTGGACGGCATGGGTTCTGTTTTATGTGCCTGGACTTCTCTGGCATGTCTTGCGCCGTTGATGATGCCGTCAAGGCGGATTCCGTAGCATAAAAATAAATTTTTGATATAATTCTCTGACCGGAATGATGTTGTATAAATCCAGATCTCGATTTGATTCTGTTTCAGATACTGCATGAGTTTTATTGTCCCTTTCCGGAGTCTGTCCCGGAACAGCAGATTGAACGGGAATTTTAATTCTGGTTCGGCATCTGTTTTTTCCGGATTGATAAATAGTGTGTCATCCAGATCAAACGAAACACGCAAAGCATCATCTTCTTTCTGTATTTTTATAATTATTATAACAAAACAGGACGGATTTTGCAACCCGTCCTAAAAATTTTCATGTAGAAATTATAAACTCAATCCAATAGTCCTTTATCAAACTGATCTGCAATCAGCCATCCAATGCTTTCTGTTATACCAGCAGCAGTTGTAGCATTGATTGCATTACCAACTACCGGAATCCATCCAAGCAAGAATTGTGAAACCGTTCTACCAACAACAGAAGCAGAAGCCGAAGCAATTGCTGCTGTTGCTGCTGATTTACTAATTGACACATCAAAAACTTTTCCAAGAGCAATCACCATAGTTAACTGAATTGGTGTAATGACAGCATTATCGCTACCCGGAATCTGTGCCAGACCTGCTCCAGCCCCTGCTGCTGCTACACTTGCAGAATGAATAATTACATTACATTTTTCTTTTTGATCATATGTCATATTATGAGATTCCTTTCCTCAGATTATTTTTGCCTAGCTCCACATTTAGGATTCCTGCATTTCTTATCAAATACTGTCCATCTGCCACATACTGTACATAGTTTTCCTCGACCACCCATTCCATTATTAACAGGAACATATACTTCAAAATCACAACTTGGATTAGAACATTTTTGTCCTGTAGATGATGCAAATAATGTAAGCCTGTTACACTTTGGACAACGATTTCCTGCCATTTTTCCACACCTGTCTAAAAAAATTAATTATAAGATATTATCACACAAAAA
>CAMWJT010000122.1 GCA_947174625.1 uncultured Ruminococcus sp. | reverse complement strand
TACAATACATTTCCTGTTTCCTTAGGTAATATTATATCCTTTTGGAGTCTTTGATGGAGTTGTTGAAGAGATAGTTATAATTATAGTTTCCCCTAGTTTTGATAAAATATAAAATAGCTATGAAATATATCAATGATTTATTAAACTATCTGCTTGATAAATATGAAAGAAGCAAAGCATTTGTTGAAAACAGAGAAATTCAGAGAAAAATTTTTGTAAAAATCACCAAAATATTTCCGAAATACGAGGATGAAGCAGAATATCACGTGTTTACGGAAATCAATGACGCTGTTCAGACTCTCGAATTAAAAAATTTTATCCAAGTATCCAGAAAAAAGAACGGAGTTATCAGCAATATTGCCTTAAATACGGATAAACTGAATGAAATCTATCTGTTTGCTTCGAGAAAGCCAAAATCAGAAACCAATCAGCAGCTTCTTGCACTTCTGGAAAGCTATGCCGATAAGAATGAACTTCTGGCTTCATTTTGCCGGACACAGACAGAACGAATCAAAAAGAATCAGAAAGTGGAACTGTTCAGCGGAGATTTTACGGAATATGCCAATCTTCTGAAAGCAGTATCAGAATTATATCAGCTTAAAGAAGAAACCTACATGAGAGATTTCTCTGTTCGGATATTCGGGGATTCCAAAGCCTTTGAACAAATAAAGAGCAAAGTGATTAACTTATTATTCCATTATGGCGATTTTTCGCAGGAAGAAACTATACTTGAAGAATTAAATTTAATGAAAAATCCCGGACATGTTTACATTAAAGGAGCTTGTAAAATTTCCGTTAATGGACAGATAATAGACTTCTCTCAATTCAATGCGGATATTGCCATTTCCTCAATACTGCTTGCTAGTATCAACAGCATTGAAGTTATAGGAAATAAAGTCATTACCATAGAGAATCTTACCACTTTCAACCGATTCTGCGAAGAAAATGCAATGATCATCTACTTAGGCGGATATCATAATACACACAGACGGAATTTTATTCGGAAATTGTATACACAGAATCCAGATGTAGTATATTATCACTATGGGGATATTGATGCAGGCGGTTTCTATATTCTCCTGCATCTGAGAAATAAGACAGATATTCATTTTCAACCGTATCATATGGATGTTACTACACTGCAACAGTATTCCAAATTAACAAAGCCACTGACAGATAACGACAAAAAAAGGCTTCATCACTTGGCTGACAGCGAATTTTCAGAAGTGATTCAATATATGCTCAAAAATAATTGTAAACTAGAACAAGAAGCACTCGCCTAAAAGGATAGAATACAACATGAAGAAAGAAGGAATTGAGTAATGAAAGATGTGATTCTGTATCATGGTTCAAAAAGTGGTATTATTGGCAATATACAGGCAAACAGCAGAACAGGCTGTGATTTCGGCAAAGGATTCTATATGGGTGAAAGTAATAAGCAAGCCAAAGGTCTTGTAGCAGAAAAACCTAATCCGGTACTATATACGCTGAAATTCAAGCTGTCACAGATACCACAAGACAGAATATTGATTTTGGATGGAGAAAACTGGCTTTATGCTATACTTGCAAATCGTGGATTATGTGAAGATTTCAGCCAATTGAAACTTGCGGAATACTGGATTCACAAGTTAAATCAGTATGATGTCATTATTGGAGAGATTGCTGATGACAGAATGAATGATGCTATTCAGCGTTTCTCGGAATATGGGTTGACAGATAAAGGTTTGGAAGCGTGTTTACAGTCGGTAGGCTATGGAAAGCAGTATGTTGTTAAGAATGATGAAACATGTAAACTGATCGAGATACTCGCCAAAAGACCTCTGGCAAAACAGGAAAAGGCAACGGCAGCGGAATATGCAAGACAGAAACGAAGAGAAAGTGCTAATATTGTTAATCAGATGGCTAAAAAATATTATGGTCAGGGACGATTATTATCTCATATTGTAGAAGCGGAATTAGAAAAAGAAGCACAGAATAATCATTGAAAAGGAGAAATATTCTATGAATCAGATTGATTATCATTTCTGCAAAACTCAACAGAGCATTTATGAAAGGGCTGCTTATGCCGGATATGATATGCAGATATTCTCGGATGCATATCTGTCATCAGCGTTCTGTGCAGAAGCTATGGACACAATCTATTCCAGATTTCAAACAAACTTTGCTAAAGAATGCGAAGATTTCTTCATGTCAGAAATCAGCAATAAACTGATAAAATATTCAAACGGTTATTGTTTCGATTTGGATGTTGCAGCATGGATTGGATTCACCTACAGACAACTTTTTATTGAAACCAGCATTCCAAGCACTGAATTATGCCATATTGTGTCATTTGAAAGCATGTGCCGTTATTATGCAGGACTGCATACCATCAGTGAGAAACAGGCAGGAGAAATTATTCGAGAAGATTTCAGTCTTCCTGATCAAAGATATGATTCTGACTTTGAAACCTTATGAAAACTTCTACAGTTATGAATCAATTTAGAGTATACTTTTTATGGCATTTTGCACAAATTTTCAGCATTTTTTCATGCCGTTGCCTTGGCGATTAGCTATTTTTACTTGACAAATGCCACAAAGTATGTTATAATCTAAAAAAAGCTGATAGAACGCGGCGAATGTTCCATCAGCAACAGAGAACCAAAGAAACGCAGTCTTTGATACTCACTAGGCTTATTATATCATAATAAGCTTTCAATGTCAAGCCCTATTATAGCATATTCCGGACTGTTTGTCAAGAGTATTTTTAACTGTAATTCTTTGGAAATTTACAAATTTCAAAGGGTTGCAGTTTTTTGCACCCAGAAAGGGCCATTTTATGGAAATCATGAATGATTGGGAAATAATTATACACTCAACAGACCGAAAATCAGCGAACGCACACACACCTACGGGAGCAAAAACGCTGTCTGGTATCTGTTCAATCCAGAGTCAAACAACTTCCAGGCAAAACCTGGATTATCCGGCAAAAAAGCTCCGCTCTATAATGCCGATGTATTGCATTACAATCAGGACAACCCGGACACGCCTGTTGTCATTGTAGAGGGTGAAAAAGACGTGGAAACCCTTGCCAATATGGAAATCCTGGCAACTTCACTCCCCAACGGCGGACAGTCCAGACAATGGCATAATGATTTGTACAATGCCGGCTTGCAGGGACATGATATTATTATCCTGACCGACAACGACAAGACCGGTGAAACCTATGGAAAGAATGTTGCAAACAATGTCTACAAAATCGCCAGATCGGTCAAAATCGTCCCGGCAAGAACAATTTGGAGCGAATGTCCGGAAAAAGGTGATATTTCTGATATTGTTCAGGCATTGGGCGAAGATGATACAATACAACGCCTGGCAGAAACCATACAAAAAACAGTATACTACATGCCAGAATCAGAAATGAAACAGACACCGGATATTTTCAAGGAAACTGATGTATTAATAGCCAAAAAAAGCTATGAATTTGAAAAGAAAAACATCTGCTATGTCTGGTATCCATACATCCCGGCAGGTGATTACACAGTTTTAATGGCAGCAGACGGAACAGGCAAGACATATTTCGCATGTGGTGTAGCCGCAACGATCAGTCAGGGCAAAGCAATGCCAGTCCCGAATGGATGCGAGAAAAAAGCAGTGATTCCTGAAAACAAAAACGTCTTAATTATTTCGGCAGAAGATCGTGACAGTGATATTGGAGAACGTTTAGAAAAATCTGGTGCTGATACAAATCATATTGACATTATCGACAAAACACTTTCCAACGGTTTTTTATTTCCCAAGGACAGCTCTGACACTTCCAGAATCGGACTTTTTGAAAGAACCATTGAAAAATACAAACCCAATCTGATTATTATTGATCCCTGGCATGCGTTCTGTCCTCCGGAAGTAGATGTAAACAGAATCAACCACGTTCGCCCAATATTTCAGAACATTTCCGCCATCTGTGAAAAATATGACTGTAGTCCAGAACAGGAGGAATGTAACGGAAATGAAAGTAGCTTATGTCCGTGTGTCTACAGCGGAGCAGAACGAAGAACGGCAGGTACAGGCACTGGAAGCTTATCAGATTGAAAAATGGTTCAAAGAAAAGGTATCAGCTAAGGATGCCAACAGACCACAACTGCAAGCCATGCTGGAGTATGTCCATGAGGGGGATGTCGTGTGTGTGCATGACTTCTCACGGCTTGCCAGAAACACAGCGGACTTGCTGTCTATCGTGGAGTTGCTGAAAAAGAAAGATGTGGTTCTGATTTCCGTGAAAGAAAATTTTGATACCAGTACACCGACTGGAAAACTTTTGCTGACAATGATAGCCGCCATCAACGAGTTTGAACGTGAGAATCTTCTGGAACGACAGCGTGAGGGCATTGCCATTGCCAAAGCCAAAGGAAAGTACAAGGGCAGAAAGAAAATCACCAGGTCAAAATTCAAAATCTGGGATGAATTATATGAACGTTATCAGATAGACCGGACGTTCTCAAAGGCTGCATTTGCACGGAAGCTGAAAATCAGCCGGAACACGCTGGATAAATTATTGAAAGAAAAGAATGCAGAGAGAGAATCAACAGGAAGTCACTAAACAGCTTACTGAAAAGGATAAGAAAAAAATCTATGACAGATGCGAATAATATCCCTACAACAACGTGAGTTCGATGAAAAAAGAATAGAAAAAACCGCCAAAATCTGTTATAATGA
>CAMWJT010000121.1 GCA_947174625.1 uncultured Ruminococcus sp. | reverse complement strand
CTTTTCCGGCTTCGTCATGTAATTGGCAACAACGCCAATCCCGTATGCACCGGCACAGGACAGCCAGAATCCGGCTTGTCCGATCACAAATGGATTTTCCAGTCCCAGTAATAACACGGCAATCCCCAGAGAATTGAGCGTATCCGGTTCACGATAAAAAAGCTTCGCACTCTGTGAAATCAGAATCATCACACAGGCACGTTTCACTGAGACAGTCCCTCCAGCACAGATGGCAAACAGACCGCACGCAATCCCGATGATCAAAAAATTCAACTTGCGTCCGGCTCTGCATTTTTTGAGAACAAATCCCAGACATACCGCCAGAAAATCCAGATGCAGACCCGATACTGCCAGAAGATGCCCGATGCCTGTCCGGTAAAGCGCTTTCTTCGTATGGCGATCCATTCCGGATTTGTCTCCGAACAGCATCCCCGTCAGAAAGCCTCCGGTTTCCTCTCCCATCCGGGATTGCAGACGCTCGGTCATGTCCGTCCGCCAGTGATAAATTGCATAGACCAGATTTAAATTCTTGTATTTTTCTACGTCCAGAATTTCTGTCTGAAAATCAAATTCCAGAAAAACCTGTTTTCTCCGGTAATATGCTTCACTGTCAAATACATAACTGCCCTGAATCCTCTCCGGGATGCCGGCAATTGTCATCTGATCGCCGTAATCTGCATTCTGATCTTCGCAGAATAAATGAATCCTGATGCCGTCAGATTCCGGATCTTCTTCAAAACAGCCCTCTAAGATATACCCTGCATAGGAATTTGCATAATGCGATAATTCTATAATCTTGCCTGTGAATACGGCTTCCTGCCCGGCATAACGTTCCTGCTCTGCAATTTTCCGGTTTGAAATTTCTTCCTGATGCCAATAACTACAGCACGCTATCAGGCATGACAACGTGCTGCATAACAGATATTTCCAGACAGTTCTATCCCATAATATCACGATTCCTGCAAACAGAACCATGCCCATGCACAGAAATATCCTGGACTGGATAACCGATGCCGTCAGCAATCCCAACAGATAAGAAAATCCAATCCAGACAGCCGGTCGTTTCATATCACTGTTTTTTCAAAAAATAATGGCAGTTTTTCAAGATAAATAATATCTTTTCTGTCGGCGGCATCGCCCTCTGCAAGTACTGCAACTTTCCCGGCGACAATTCCGCCGGATTCCTGTACAAGATACTCCAGTGCCCGAAGGGATTCTCCGGTACTGATGACATCATCTACAAGCAGAATTTTCTTGTTTTTTAATAATTCTGCCTTTTCGCCGTCCAGATATAATACTTGCTGTGCTTCTGTCGTGATAGATTTTACATTCACAGAAACAACATCCTGCATGTATAATTTTACGGATTTCCGGGCAACAACGTAATTTTTACCGCTCTGTCTTGCCATTTCATACGCAAGGGGAATCCCCTTGCATTCTGCTGTCAGGATGACATCAAATTCCGAAGCTTTCTCCAGTAATGCCGCTGCACTTTTCACGGTGATTTCTACATCTGAGAACATAATAAATGCGCCGATCTGCAAATTTTCATGGATCGGACATTTCCGGAGTTTCCTGGTACATCCGGCAATCTGCATTTCATAAAATTCAGCCATAATTGAAAAATCCTTTCAATTCAATAAATCAGCCAAGCGACTGCTCACCCCAGCCCATCTTCTTGCCAGCGACAACATGGAAATGCAGGTGCATCACGCTCTGTCCGGCATCCTCACCACAATTGTTGATGACACGATAACTGTCAATATTTTCTTTCTCTGCCACTTCGGCGATTGCCTCAAAGATCTTCGCAACGGACTTGGAATTCTCCGCATCGATTTTCTTTGCGCAACAGATATGCGTTTTCGGGACAAACAAATAATGCACCGGTGCAATCGGCTGAATATCTGCAAACGCATAGACAGCCTCATTTTCAAAAATTTTCTTGGATGGGATCTCTCCTGCAATGATCTTGCAGAAGAGACAATCCGGATTCTGATTTGTCATCATAAAATTCTTAATCCTTTCTGGAATTATTTTAATTATTTTATAAATTCTGAAACTGTCTGTTCCAGTGCGGCAAATGCTGTGTCAAGCAGTTCCGGCTTGCCGATACCTGCCATTGCCTGATCGGGACGTCCGCCGCCTTTACCGCCAGTTATTGCGGCTAATTTCTGGACAATCTTCCCGGCATGTGCACCCTTTGCAACAGCTTGCTTTGTACAGATGCAATATAACTGATTCTTGTCATTGTTGACGCTTGCCAGTACAGCAATCAATCCGGATTCTCCGGCTTTATCCCGGATCTGATCGCCCATGTTCCGGAGCATATCAGCTCCCGCATTCTCAACTTTTGCAGAAACAATCTGTAAATCATTGCAGGACTTTGCCTGTTTCAGAATAGCATCAATCGCACTGCCTGCCATCTTCTGATGCAGAGAATCTATAGTCTTTTCAGATTCTTTTAACTGCATTGTCAATGCCGTACATCTTGCCGGCAATTCTGCATAGTTATTAATCTTGCATATTTTTGCGCTCTCCTGGAGTGTATTCTGTAACTGATTCAGCAATTCCAGTACGCCTTCGCCTGTGACTGCCTCGATTCTGCGGACACCGGATGCCACGGAACTTTCTGACACAATCCGGAATAAGCCGATATTTGCCGTATTTGCAACATGCGTACCGCCGCAGAATTCTACAGAGACATCACCGGCACTGACAACCCGGACAACATCGCCATACTTTTCGCCGAACAATGCCATTGCACCGAGTTTCCGGGCTTCTTCAATCGGCATTTCACGGACATCCACCGGGATTGCATCTAAAATCCAGGTATTGACCAGATTTTCTACACGCTCGATTTCCTGTGCTGTCAATGCACTGAAATGTGAGAAGTCAAACCGGCAAGCCTTATCATTGACAAGCTGTCCTGCCTGATGGACATGATCGCCAAGCACTTCCCGGAGTGCCGCTTGTAACAGATGCGCCACTGTATGATTCCGCATAACACGATTCCGGAATTTCACACAGTATTTGGCTGTTGCCTGGTCGTTCACATGCAATGTGCCTTTTTTCATGTATCCGACATGCAGATAATGTCCGTCCTCGTCTTTCGATACAGATTCCACACGGAAAATAGCATCATCACCCTGAAAAATTTTGCCATGATCTGCAACCTGTCCGCCACTCTCTGCATAGAGTACTGTTTGATCTAATACTAATACAGCTTTTTCCTGTTCCGTCACAGAATTCGTCATTGTCTGGTCTTTCAGAATTGCCAGAATTTTCACAGGGATTTCATTCTCCTGATAGCCTTTAAATTCTGTCTTTGGCAAATCCAGCTTTACGCTGTTATCTGCCCAGGAAGAACTTGCTTTTGCCGCATGGTCGGCTTTGGCAGTTTCACGCTGTTCCTTAACGAATACACGATAGCCTTCTTCATCCACGCTGAAGCCTTTTTCTGCTGCAATCTCAACTGTCAGATCAAACGGAAATCCGTAAGTATCACTCAACTTGAATACATCCCCACCGTACAGAACTTTTGTTTCTGCCCGATTCATCATCTCCGCCAACAACTCCATACCAATGCCAATTGTTTTAGCGAATGCTTCTTCTTCGACCTGGATAATTTTCTTGATATAATTTCTTTTTTCTTCCAGTTCCGGATAAGCGCATTTGTTCTCATCAATCACTGTATCGCAGACTTCATGCAGGAATGTTCCCTTGATGCCGATCATTCTGCCATGCCGTGCGGCACGTCTTAACAATCTTCTCAGGACGTAACCTCTGCCCTCATTAGACGGCTGAACACCGTCGCCGATCATGAATGTTGTCGACCGGATATGATCTGTAATTACTCGCAGAGAGACATCCGTGTCATGATTTTCATGATACTTCACATTGGCAATTCTGGAAATATGCTGCATGATGTTCTGGACAGTATCGACTTCAAACAGATTATCCACACCCTGCATCACGCAGGCAAGCCGTTCCAGTCCCATACCGGTATCAATGTTCTTGTGTTCCATTTCTGTGTAATTGCCGTTGCCGTCGCTGTCAAACTGACTGAATACCAAATTCCAGACTTCCACATAACGGTCACACTCACAGCCGACATGACAATCCGGTCTGCCACAGCCTTTTTCTGCGCCACGGTCAAAATAAATCTCCGAACAAGGTCCGCAAGGTCCTGTACCATGTTCCCAGAAATTATCTTCTCTGCCCATGCGTACCATATGAGATTCTTCTACACCGATTTCCTGCGTCCAGATCGTATATGCCTCGTCGTCATTCTCGAAGACCGAACAATGTAATAATTCCTTCGGCATTTTCAGAACTTCCGTGAAAAATTCCCATGCCCACTGAATCGCTTCCCGTTTGAAATAATCACCAAACGAGAAATTCCCCAGCATCTCAAAATATGTGCCATGCCGTGCTGTCTTGCCGACGTTCTCAATATCAGGTGTACGGATACACTTCTGACATGTCGTGACACGGACATTCGGAGGGACTGCCTGTCCCAGGAAGAATTTTTTCAAAGGCGCCATACCCGAATTAATCAGCAGTAAACTCTTGTCGCCCTGCGGAATCAGCGAAGCGCTCGCCATTCTTGTGTGATTCTTGCTTTCAAAAAAAGATAAATACTGCTCACGCAGATCATTTAATCCTTTCCATTCCATAGTAAATCATCATCTCCAGATTTTAAATTTATATTTTTAATTTATTATATACC
>CAMWJT010000120.1 GCA_947174625.1 uncultured Ruminococcus sp. | reverse complement strand
TCAATGCTGCAATGAAGGCTGCTGCTTCTGAATCCTTCGGCTACAATGAAGATCCGATCGTTTCTTCTGATGTTATCGGCATGAAGTACGGCTCTCTGTTCGATGCAACACAGACAATGGTTGCTGAAATCGGCGAAGGTCTCTATGAAGTACAGGTTGTTTCCTGGTATGACAATGAGAATTCTTACACAAGCCAGATGGTAAGAACAATCAAGTATTTTGCTGAACTTGGTTAATCTGATCTGTAAAAAGCAAAATCTGAAAAACGGCAGTCACAGAACTGCCGTTTTTTACGTTAGGAGTGACAAAATTATAAAATTATTATGAGTGCCTATGTAAAATTTGAACATGTCAAAAAAATTTATCATACCGGAGAAGTGGAAATCCAGGCGCTCCGGGATGTGAATTTTGAAATTGAAAAAGGAGAATTCTGTGTGATTGTCGGTGCATCCGGTGCAGGCAAGACGACAATTCTCAATATTCTGGGCGGAATGGATACACTCACAAGCGGGAGCGCACAATTGGACGGGACGGAAATTTCTTTTTTGAATAAAAAACAACTCACGGCATACCGGCGCTATGATGTCGGGTTTGTGTTTCAGTTCTATAATCTGGTGCAGAATCTGACGGCACTGGAGAACGTCGAACTTGCGGCACAGATTTGCCGTGAGCCACTGGATGCAAGGGAAGTGCTGGAACAGGTCGGATTAAAAGATCGGATGAAGAATTTCCCCGCCCAGCTCTCCGGCGGCGAACAGCAGCGTGTGGCGATCGCAAGGGCATTGGCTAAAAATCCGAAATTATTATTATGTGATGAACCGACTGGCGCACTGGATTATCATACCGGCAAAGCCGTATTGAAATTATTGCAGGACACTTGCCGGAACACCGGCATGACGGTTGTTGTGATTACACATAACCAGGCATTAGCGGCAATGGCTGACAGGATTATCACCGTCCGGAACGGAACTGTCGAAAGTATGTATAAAAATCAGAATATTGTGGATGTTTCTGAAATTGAATGGTGATGATCATGGCAGTGAAATCAATCAAAGCAATGCAGAAAACAACGTTCCGGGAAATCCGGCACACATTCGGACGATTTTTTGCAATTCTGGCAATTATTGCGCTCGGTGTGGGATTTTTCACAGGTGTCCGGATTACCACTCCGGCAATGATTCACACTGTGAACGGATTCTTGCAGGAATATCAGTTTTATGATTACAGATTACTTTCTACATTGGGGTGGGAAGAACAGGATGTGGAAATTTTCCGGAATCAGCCGGATGTCCGTTATGCAGAGGGTTCTAATACACTGGATGTCCTGTATCTGCCAGAGACGTCCGGGCAAAGCGATTCCAGTCAGACAGAATTTGTCTGCAAAACACATTCTATCCCGGAATATATCAATCAGCTCCAGATTGCACAGGGACGAATGCCGGAACGTTCCGGGGAATGTCTAGCGGATGCCGGGACAATGGATCTTCAGATCGGGGATGTCATCCGGGTTTCACCGGATAATTCTGAAGATACACTGGATGCGCTCGGATTTGAGACACTCACTGTCGTGGGGACGGCGTATTCTTCGTATTATGTCAATTATGAACGTGGCACGACTGCGATCGGCAACGGCAATGTTGCAGGATATGTGTATATTTTGCCGGAAGATTTTGATCTGGATTATTATTCTGAGATATTTATCCGGTTCGACCGGGATGACGTTATCTATTCCCAGGATTATAAAAACTTCATGGAAGAAAAAAATGCCATCTGGAAAGATCTGACACAGATCCAGGCAGAAGAGCGTTATCACAGGATTCTTGCAGATGCACAAGAAGAGTTGGATGATGCCAAAAAAGAATTTCAGAATAAGCGAAAAGACGGCGAACGGGAATTATCAGATGCAAAGCAGGAATTATCTGATGCTGAAAAAGAATTATCCGATGCAGAACAGGAGTTAAAAGATGCCAAGGAAGAACTCGACGACGGCAAACAAAAGCTTTCTGATGCTGAACAGGAATTACATGATGCAGAAAAAGAACTGGATGACGGCAGACAGCAATTAGATCAGTCCAGGCAGGAACTGGAAAATGCCAGGAAGGAACTGGATTCTGCAAAACAACAGTTACTGGATTCGGAACAAGAATTACTATCCGGTGAACAGCAGATTGCAGATTCCCGGAAACAGCTCGAAGATGGACAGGCAGAAATCCAGTCCGGACAGCTCCAGATTGATAATGCCCGTGCCGTTCTGGAGCAGTCAGAAAGTTTATTGATACAGCAGGAATCTGTATTTGCCGGAAAACAACAGGAATTTGCTGTACAATTTGAACAGGCACAGGCAATGTGGGAGTATCTCCCGGAAGAACAGAAGCAGGCACTTCTTGCCGGACAAGCCGAACTGGAATCCGCACGGATGCAATTAGAACATGCTAGGATGGAACTGGAATCCGGCAAACAGGAGCTGAATGCTCAGCAGGCATTTTTAAATCAGAAACAGGAAGAATTAACTGCCGGTCTGCAAGCACTCGAACAGGCACAAGAAGAATTAGATGCCGGAAGAATCGCTTATGAGCAGGGACTTGCAGAATACCAAACCGGAGAACAGGAATATCAATCCGGCTTGCAACAGTATCAGGATGCAGAAAAAACGTATCAAGACGGCAAGGCAGAATATGAATCCGGATTAAAAAAATTCCAGGACAGCAAGAAAGATTATGAAGCCGGATTACAGGAATACGAAGAAGGGAAACAAAAATTTGAGGACGGCAAAACAGAATTCACGGACGGACAAAAAGAATATCAGGACGGCAAACAGGAATTTGATGAGAAAATTGCAGATGCCGAAAAAGAGATTGCAGATGCAGAAGAAAAAATTGCAGAGATTGAAAAGCCGGACAGCTATGTTCTGGATCGTAATACAAACGTTGGTTATGTCTGCTTTGAGAGCGATTCTCAGATTGTGGAGCAGATCGCCAAAGTATTCCCGATCTTTTTCATTCTGGTTGCGGCTCTGGTCTGCATGACGACTATGAGCCGGATGGTTGAAGAACAACGCACCCAGATTGGCACATTCAAGGCATTGGGTTATTCGGAATTCGCAATTATGGGGAAATTCCTGGTCTATTCCGGGAGCGCATCCCTGATCGGCTGTGTGATCGGTTATTTCGTCGGGACAGCAGTATTCCCTTATGTGATCTGGATGTCTTACGAACTGATGTATACACCGATCCCCATGGAATATTTATTTGACTGGAAACTTGCGCTTGCATCCCTGGGTGCATCTTTGCTTTGTTCCATGGGAACGACATGGATTTCCTGCCATCATGAATTAGCAGAGACTTCCGCAGGGTTAATGCGTCCGAAAGCGCCTAAAGCCGGAAAGCGTGTATTTCTGGAGTATGTTCCGTTTATCTGGAATCGGCTGAAATTTTTACATAAAGTTTCTGTCCGGAATATTTTCCGGTATAAGCGCCGGTTTTTCATGATGATTGTCGGCATCAGCGGTTGTACGGCATTATTATTAACCGGCTTTGGGGTCAATGATTCCATTGCAGGTTTTGCGGATGTGCAGTATACAGAAATTTTAATTGCAGATGCACAAGCCAGTTTAAAAACAGAAACATCAGAAAATTTTGAAAATTTTGAGAATCTTGAAAAAATTCTGGATCAGCAGACAAAAGAATATATTTATCTGCATCAGGCATCCTGGGATCTGCTTGCCGGCGATAAAGTCAAAGCCATCTCTTTGCTTGCGCCATTCGGGGATATGCAACCCTATCTGGATTTCCATACACTGGAACAGGAAAAACTTGCATTTCCGGGGATCAATCAGGCGATTGTCAGCAACAGCATTTCAGAACGTTATGGCGTATCCGTCGGGGATGAAATCACGCTCCGGAATGAAGACATGCAGGAACTGCATCTGACTGTCACGGGGATTTTTGAAAATCATGTGTATAATTATATTTACATCCTGCCGGAGACAATGGAACAACAGCTTTCTGTTTCGCCGGAGAAGAATACAATCTATATGAATTTCCCGGCGGATGCCGATCAGTACCAGGCGGCGGCAGAAATTGCCGGCAATGATTCTGTGACAGCGATTGTTTTGTTTCAGGATTTAAGAACCCGTATGGCAAATATGATGGATAGTCTGAAATATATTGTATTGTTAGTCATTATCTGCGCCGGCAGTCTGGCATTTGTTGTCCTGTATAATCTGACAAATATCAATATCACAGAACGCATCCGGGAAATTGCAACAATTAAAGTTCTGGGATTTTTCCGGAATGAGACTTCTGCTTATGTCCTGCGTGAAAATATCTTCCTGACAGCATTGGGGATTGTCGTCGGCTTAATCCTGGGTGTATTTCTGCATAGATTTATCATGCTCCGGATTGTTGTGGACATGGTATCATTCAAGATCCGGATTCTGCCCATGAGTTTTGTCTATAGCATTGCACTGACGTTCCTGTTTAATATTATCATTAATTTCTTTATGGAGATCAAACTTGACAAGATTAACATGGCGGAATCGTTAAAATCTGTAGATTGATTTAAAAAAATTTTTTCGAGATTTTATAGAATTATCGGCATTTTTTCTGAATGCCGGTAATTTTTTCAAAAAAATTAAAAAAAATTTGAAAAAACACTTGACAAATCCGGAAAAGTGTGCTATAATAATAAAGTCATCAGGAGAGATCCTGAAAAAGACAAAATAACACATGGAAGCTTAGCTCAGCTGGGAGAGCATCTGCCTTACAAGCAGAGGGTCATAGGT
>CAMWJT010000119.1 GCA_947174625.1 uncultured Ruminococcus sp. | reverse complement strand
GTTTAAGAATATTTTAAAGCTTGTGAAATTTTTGGGAAAAGCTATTGACAAGAAAAGAAAAATGTGCTATACTGGTTTTATAATATTTACTGTACTAGAATAAATAGTACAATATAATCTAATTTCATTCAGAAAGGAGTTCCTGAATCCATCATGGAACAAGTCAAGAAAAAGAAAAAAGGCAAAAAAATTCTCATTGCCGTCATTATCCTGCTGCTTCTCGGAGGTTCCGCCGGTTTTATTACTTATCAACGGAATATTTCGGCTTCTATGCAGGATTTTTCCGGAAATGTTGTGGAAACAGCAGCGATTGAATATCATGACATTTCTAATCATATCAGCGTGTCAGGCAACGTGGAAAGTGAAAATCTTGTCAAAGTCACAAGCAAGCTCACTGCAAAAGTAGAATCCCTGAATGTAGAAATCGGCAGTCATGTCAAAGAAGGTGATATTCTCTGCGTATTTGACAGTTCGGAATTGCAGCAGCAGTATGACAATCTGCTCAAATCTCAGCAAAATTCCCAGAATCAGAATGAAAATACGCACAAGATCAATCAACGGAATCTGGAAAATGCCCAAAAAGAGAAAGAAATTAATCTTACACAGGCACAGCGTTCCATTGATGATGCTGTCAATGCACAGACAAAGGCATACCAGAAAGAAAATACACTGGTTGACGAATTAAACACAGAAACTGCAAAACGTGACAATGCCAAGCGCAGAATGGATACGATCAATCCGGAAGAAGATCCCGAAGGCTACGCCAAGGCATCCCAGGAGTATCAGACGGCAGAAATGAACGTCCAGACAAAAGAAGCTTCCCTGGAAGCAATCCGGGATCAGCTTGATACTTATGACAAGGCGGTACAATCGGCACTGGATGCCTATGATACAACAGAACGAAGTGCGAATATTACAATTCAGAATTATCAGGATATTTTAGATGCAGAACAATTCCAGCAGAACAGTGATTCCGGGACGGAATTGCAGAAATTGGCAGATTCCATTGCAGAATGCACCGTGACAGCTCCTAAGAGTGGTGTCATCACTTCCCTGAATATCGCACAAGGGAGCATTCCTACGACAGATGCCCTGATGACAATTGAAGACACGGATTCTCTGAAAATCACTGTCCAGATCAATGAAGCGGATATTCTGAAAATCCAGGAGGGCATGCCGGCAGTGGTGAAGACTTCTGCAACGGGTGACCAGGAATTTGATGCGACTGTCAATCGTGTCGTGAATATTTATAACAGCTCTGCACAGAGCGCATCCGGTATGGGGGCAAATTCCGGAACAGGTTCGGGGAATTATTCTGCGGAAATCACGCTGAATCAGGCAACAGATTCTAATTTGCTGATTGGCATGAATGCCAAAGTAAAAATCATCCTGAGCGAGAAAGAACATGTACTTGCTGTCCCCTATGATGCCATTGTGACAGATACAGACGAAAGCGGCGAAGAGTCCAGTCATGTGATGCTTGCCGTGACAAACAGTGATGGTACGGCAACAGCAAAAGCCGTGAAAATCGAGAAAGGCATGGAAGGCAGTTACTATACAGAGATTATTTCTTCTGAGATTCAGGAGGGAGACCAGATTATCACAAGTCCGGGCAATTATCAGGACGGCGATCTTCTGCCGGCGATCACGTCAAGTAATCATACTGCACAGGGAAACGGAGCTGACGGCAATGCGTAAGACAGTGATTTCCATGAGGGATATTATCAAAAAATACTATATCGGCAAACCGAATGAATTGCAGATCCTGAACGGCATTTCCCTGGATATTCAGGAAGGCGAATTTGTTTCGATTGTCGGGCAGTCCGGTTCTGGCAAGAGTACGCTCATGAATATCATCGGCGCACTGGATCGTCCGACGGACGGCAGTTATTTTCTGAACAATGCCGACATCAGTACATTAGATGATGCAGAACTGAGCCGGATCAGAAACAAGGAAATCGGCTTTGTATTCCAGACGTTTAATTTAATCCCCCGGACGAATGCCATCAAGAACGTAGAAATGCCCATGATGTATGCCGGTGTGCCGAGAAAACAGCGTCTAGAAAGAACTATGGAATTACTGGAGATTGTCGGCATGTCCGAACGAGCCAATCATCAGCCGAATGAATTATCCGGCGGACAGAAGCAACGTGTCGCAATCGCAAGGGCAATGGCAAACAAGCCGTCCATTCTGTTAGCGGATGAACCGACCGGCGCATTGGATTCCAAAACTGGACGCATGATCATGGATCTGTTTCACAAGCTTCACCAGGAAGAACATACAACAATTGTCCTGATTACACACAGTCAGGAGCTGGCACAGGAAACACAGCGTATGATTACCATCAGTGACGGCAGTATTATTGCAGATACGGGGGTGAACAGCCATGCAGATTCTTGAAAATATCCGGCTGGCGTTCAGTTCCATCCTGGCGAACAAAATGCGGGCATTATTAACTATGCTTGGCATTATTATCGGCATCAGTGCCGTTATCACGATCACGACAATCGGATCTTCGATTCAGAAAACGTTGACCAATACATTCAATTCTATGGGATCCATGAATTTTTTTGAAATCTACTCGCAGATTAATTGGGAAAAAGCCGAGCCGGACGAAGACGGCTATTACAGCTGGGATGAAAATGACAGGCTCTCCCGTGAGATGCTTGACGGATTAGTCCAGACCTATCCGGAGTATTTCAGCATGAATCTGTCAGAGAGTTACGGTTCATCGGAACTTCGCAACTGGCAAGACCAGTCCATGAGCGTATCTATCAACGGTGTTCTGAATTTTGAACACCTGGATGGAATGGATCTGGACATACTGTCCGGCAGAGGGATCAATTATCAGGATAATGCAAACCGGAAGCAGACGATTGTTGTATCAGATTTGTTTGTATCGCAATATTTCTCCCCGGACGCAGATCCGCTCGGACAGACAGTTACACTGGATCTGTCGACAGGACAGGCAGAAGATTTTGTCGTTGTCGGTGTCTATGAACTGCCGGAATTCTATGAAAAGCAGGTCTATCAGCCCGGCATGAAAGAACTTGAAAAAGTCACACCGGTTTATGTGCCATTAGATACCATGATGTATTTACTTCATCAGGAAGACAACTATCGTTACTGGGCAGATATTTATTATAATCCGGAATATGATATTGACATGCTGGAACAGTTATTAAAAAATTTCTTTGATGAACAGTATGAGAAAGCTGAAAAGCCTTATATGACTGTTGAGGTAATGAACATGCAGAAACAACTTGGCATGATTAATGCTGTTGTAAATGTCATTACGCTTGCAATTTCCGTAATTGCGGCAATTTCTCTGATCGTCGGCGGTGTGGGCGTTATGAACATCATGCTTGTGAGCATTACGGAACGGACGAAAGAAATCGGCATCCGCAAAGCTCTGGGTGCGCAGAACAGATCCATCCGGATGCAGTTCGTCACGGAAGCAATTTTGATTTGTCTGATCGGCGGCGTGATCGGGATTATCTCCGGTATTTTAAATGGCATGATTATCGGTTATGTTGCAAAAGCTGTCATTACGAACATGTACCCGGAGGAAGCATCTATGTTTGCAATTACCGTCCAGCCGTCCGTGATTGCCATGCTGATCTCTGTTGTATTCTCAATTCTGACAGGTGTATTCTTCGGCTATTACCCGGCAAACAAGGCGGCAAAGATGAATCCGATTGATGCACTGCGTTATGATTAAATTATTATAGATTTATTATGCAATATGCACAATCACACCAGTGTTCTATTATTGGTCCGATTCAGCATATTGCACAAAAAGCACCCTGCTTGAGCGTAACAGGGTGCTTTTTATCAATTATCATAGCTTCTATCAGTTTATTTGCTGTAGCTGACCTGGTAATGCAAGTATAATCTTGGTATATTTTGGCAGAAATATCCTGATTCTTGTGCAAATTATACAAGTGTGTTAGTGTTTCAGTACTGGGCTGATTCAGCATATTGCACAAACAAATAAAAATTATTATCTCACAAAAATCTTGTAGCAATAATTGTACACACAGCCGGAATCTAACCGGATGGCATGGGCTTTCTGTTCCAGGTCGGGCGAAGCATCATCAAAATACGTCGGGACGGATGTCCAGGGTTCTAAGCAGACAAACTGCGCCCGGTCATCCCTGGTCGGTGACCAGATTGTCATGCACTTTGATTCCGGGAATTTCACCATAACAGCATGTTCTGACTTCCGGGATTTCAGGGTAATTTCATCCGAAGCCGGATCTGGCATGACGATTGAATCATAATCAAATAAAGCTCTATTGAGATTCAGAATTTTTTCATGATCCAAGACTGTTTCATGATTATTATTTTCAGCAGTCTCCTCGCAGTTATACTCGATATAATAATCTGTGAAGCACTCCCCTTTTTCCGGTTCTAACGGACAGTTAAATGCCGGATGACCGCCGATATAAAAATACATGGGCTTGCTGTCTGTATTTTCAACCGTATGAAGCACTTCTACACCATTGTCCAGAATCCTGTATCTGATAATTAATCTGAACTGATACGGATATTGTGCTAGTGTCTCCGGACTGGATTGCAGGATAAATGCAATCAGATCTTCCGTGACTTCCAGTGTTTCAAATTCCAGATCTCTTGCAAAGCCGTGATTGGCTTTCATGTGGTATTCTTTGCCGTCTGCATAATAAGAATTATTTGCCGGGGAACAGATAAACGGAAACAGAATCGGCGCATAACGTTTCCAGGCATCACCGCACTGCCAGAGATATTCTAATCCGTTCAACTGGATGGAGTGCAGATC
>CAMWJT010000118.1 GCA_947174625.1 uncultured Ruminococcus sp. | reverse complement strand
GATCTGGCATGAGATCATGATAGATCCGTCCGGAAAATCCCTCATGTCCCAACCGGATGAATTTCACGGATTCCGGACAGATTGGCTGATACAACGGATCAGCAATCAGATATTTTAAATCCAGATTTTTCAGAATTGGGATTAACTCCGCTTCGTCACGGGCAATGCGGGCATTTTCAGACAAGAAATTTTCGTCATATTCCGTGGCAATGATTGCTCCGGCGGCTTTTCCGGTTTCCCGTTCAATGGCTCTTGCCAGACTTTCTGCACTGACACCCTCGCCGATCATGATAATTTCCGGATTGCCGGGGATTTCCTGATTCCGGCACAGAACAGAATTTTGCAGATTTTTTTGATGCTCCGGATGCTCTGACAGATTCCGGATTGCCCGGAGGATCTCCGCACAGAATGCTTTTCCGTAAGGTCGTGCAATCAGATAGGGAATCCCGAATTTTTTTGCAAGATATTCTGCAACACCCATCCCGGCATACGATACTACCAGATTGACATGTGCGGACGGAGATTTTTTCAGATTTTCCAGAGAATCCTCCATACACCAGCACGAGACAACTTCGATCTGATTTTGATACAACATGTCACGCATATGCTGTACACTGCCATTGAGAGAAAAATCCAACGGTGTAACACCGAGTAAATTCACAGAAATTTTCTTTGTTTTCGGCATGGATTCTGTCACAAATTTTTCAGCCAATGTCTGCATTGCCATAGAAACACCCTGTACATAAGTGTGCATGCCATTTGTCGGAATCCCCATACAAGGGATGCCGGTTTGCTTCTCAATCACGGATGCAATTGCCTTGAAATCCGTCCCCACCATCATGGGAATTGGTGTGCCGGCGAGGGCAATAAACTTCGGGGAGAGTTGTTCTGCTGCTGAGATAATATCATGAATCAGTTTATCATCATCACCCATAATTGCTTCCATTTCGGAAATCCCGGACAGAAACACCATGCTGTCAAAGTCATACCAACGAGGCTCATCATGCGTATTATAAGTGGAATTACAGCCGGATGCGTCATGAATCACAGACATGCCGCCGAGTTCAAACAATGCGGAGCACACACCGGAGACATCCGCTGTATAAGTCGAAATGATTCTTGCTGTCTGATAATTAGAATTTAAATTAAAATTAAAATTAGAATTTATATACATGCTGTACCACACCCCACGCCCTTGATCTGGACAAGTTTTCTTGTATCTTTTTCATGCAGGAACGCATCTTCCAGTAATTCCAGGAATTCAAGAATCCCGGAGAATCCCCAGAAGCCGTTATTTTCTATGATATTAATAAAATACGGTGTATTTAAGAAATAAGCGGCTTTCTGTCCGATGGCAAGCGTCTTTTTCGGACTTTCACGGGGCATCATGCGCATGGTTACCTGAATCGTTGCACAGATTTCAAGCTCCGGATAATTTGCCTGAAGCCAGTTGAAATCCTGGATTTCTTCCTGCGTGAAACTATCTGCATAGATTCTGGTTACATGAAAATCATGTTCTAATAAAAATCTTGCCATACTCAAAGGACGCATTGTCGCTGTGTAATCTATCATGATCGGTGTATCGCCAATGATTTGTTTCAGGGATTTTGCTTTCTGTTCGCACTGTGCAATCAAATCAGAGTAGTCCGGCAGGGGAATATTTAAAAATTCTGCATATTCTGTAAGAGTTTGCCGGATTTCCTGATAGGAATAGCTGACAGGAAGATACAGCAATTTCTGATGATAATTTTCTGCAAGCATTTCCCCGGCGGCTTTTGCAACGGGATTATAGCATATATTAGCAGTTGCAGATGCCATACGCTGATATTGCGCATAATTTTTACAGTCATGGATTTCTGTCAGGTCATATCCGGCGGTTCTGGCAAGCGTGTATAATTCTGAATTCTTCCGGGTTGGCAGATTATTGCCGATAATATTGATCTTCCGGGGATGCCGGGATGCTGGCTGATGCCACAGACTGTATAACTGTCTGCGCATGATCTGATCCGGTGTCAGTCCGCTTTTGCGCATGATCGGATTCATGTAACAATCTGTGAAATCAATCTCCGGGAAGCGTTCTCGCAGGATTTTATAACAAAGCATGGTATCACAGCCAATAAAATGATGAATACAGCTTGTATAGATTAAGATTGCTTTGGGACGTTCCGGGAGCTGTCGTATGATCTCTGAAACACCATGAATTAACAATTCTTCCAGATCGCCATTTAAAACATTTTCTTCACGGATTTCAATCGTGGAGAATCGTCCGGAGAGTCCACATTCTGCCGCTGTGAGAACTACTCCACGGAGACAACCGGCGGCACAGACGAAAATTTCATGTGATTCCGGGACTAAAAAACCAGTATGCACAATATTCCATGTACCCCGTGCGGAACAGCTATATTCCAGTTCGGATGGAAACGGTGCAGGAAATACAGCATCTTGTATTTTAATTATGGCATTGGATGTATCTATTTCTTGTCCGATTCGTTTCAGCATGATGATTTCTCCTCACAAGCTTTCAGAATCTGGTCAGCCAGGATTCTGTATTCTTCTGCCATGTCACTTTCAGGGAATGCCTGCATGACAGTCTGATGCAGTTCTTCGGATGCCTGGACGGTCTCGCTCCGGCTGAGTGTGCCAATCAGGGATGTTCCAAGATCACTGCATAATTCCTGGACTTTTTCCAGTTCATGCTTGACATTGCGCTTATTTAAGATAATCCCGCCGAGCTGTGCATAATTTCTATCCTGGAAATGCTGGACAGCCATCGCAATATTTGCAGCTGCGTAAATCGCCATATTTTCCCCGGATGTGATGATAAATACTTTATCAGCGTAACCATCACGCATGGGCATGGAGAATCCGCCGCAGACGACATCTCCCAGAACGTCATATAATACAACGTCTGGCTGATAAATTTCATAAATGCCTTTTTTTTCGAGATTCTCCAATGCTGTGATGATGCCACGTCCGGCACAGCCGACACCCGGTGCAGGACCTCCGGCTTCTGCACAGATGACATCTGCATAACCAGTACAGATCATCTCTTCCAGTGTAAAATTTTTTTTGGATCTGACAAGATCTAAAATAGTTGTTAATTTCTGATTATCATGCAACAGTGAAGTAGAGTCTGCTTTGGGATCGCACCCGATTTGCAGGACTTTTAATCCTCTCTGTGCCAGAACAACGGCAATGTTTGCAACAGTCGTGGATTTTCCAATACCACCCTTGCCATAAACTGCAATTTTTAACATGATATTCTCCCATCTTTAGATATAGATTTATTAGATATATTAGATATATCTGCCAGTTCTAACGGCAGTATGCTGTAATACGTCTGATTCTGATTCTTGATTTTATGAATCATAGTTTTTACTTGAAATGCGTCCTGAATCTGTTCCGGTGTGATGATCTCCGAAGTGTTCCCGAATTGCGCTGTACCGTTTTTATTTAACAGCAATGCTTTATTAGATCTGCGCAACGCATGATCCGGGTAATGCGTATTAAAAATACAGGTGATGCCCTGCCGGGTCAGTTCCGTCATGGTTTCCAGGATGATTAACTGATTCCGGAAATCCAGATTGGATTCTGGTTCGTCCAGAACTAAAATTTTGGGTTCTGTGATTAATGCCCTGGCAATCAATACCATCTGGAGTTCACCGCCGCTCATTTCAGAACAGCTTTTTTTTGCCAGATACCCGATATTCAGCCGGTTCATGACTGCATGCACAAGCTCCAGATCAGACTGCTTCGGCTGAGAAAAAATCCCAAGATGTGCATTCCTGCCAAGTAAAATCGCTTCTTCCGCTCTGCATGAAGAATTAAAATTCTTTGCCTGCGGTACATAGGCAATCTGTTTCCAGATGGTCTTAGCCGGGATTTGTTTTAAATTTTTCTGATCTAACAACGTTTCTCCGGCACTCCATTTGAGAAAGCCGAGCATGCAACGTAAAAGCGTTGTCTTGCCTGCGCCATTCGGACCCAGAATGGCGATTAAGTCTCCGGTGTCTGCGCAAAGATTAATTTTATGCAGGATCTGTCTTTGTTTCGGATAGCCGAAACAGCCGTCTTTAATTTCTAATTTCATAATTTCCAGCCTCCTGTTCTGCGCATGAGAATGATAAAAAATGGTGCGCCGATAATTGCCGTTAATACAGAAATCGGGATTTCTGATGCAGAGATGCTTCTTGCCATTGTATCTACAATCACCAGGAATGATGCACCCAGACTGATACATGCCGGGATTAGTGTCCGGTGATTGTTCCCGAATGCCATCCGGCAAATATGGGGGATCAATAATCCGACCCACCCCACCTGACCGCACATGGCAACACTGGATGCGGTCATAGCAGTTGCACACAAGATCGTAATCACTCTCAGTAATTGAATATTACTGCCAAGGGATTTTGCTTCATCTTCGCCAAGCGGTAAAATATTCAGTTGCCAGCGGAGCAGATACAGGATCAGAATTGTCAGGATGATACAGGGTGCGCCGATTTTCAGGGATGCAAATCCGGCACTGCTGAAACTCCCCATCAGCCAGTAGGTAATCGCTGGGAGCTGTGATTCTGTGTCTGCTGTGAATTTTACAAGGGAAATCAATGCTGAAAACAGCGAACCGATCATAATACCGGCTAGGACAACGGAGCTTAACCCGGTTGCAGATTTTCCGGCGGCGCTGAGCCATGTCAGGACGACTGCCAGCAGTCCGAATCCGAATGCAATGACTTGCGTCCCGAACAGGTGACACCCAAGAAGCAATGCCAATGCTGCGCCGAAGGATGTCCCGGATGCGACTCCC
>CAMWJT010000117.1 GCA_947174625.1 uncultured Ruminococcus sp. | reverse complement strand
GTGCATGGGCATGGAAAGAAAAATTCGGCGGTCGGATTGTCGAACAGCTCAAAAAATTAGGTTCTTCCTGCGACTGGGATCGGGAACGCTTCACGATGGATGAGGGATGCTCAAGGGCAGTCAAAGAAGTTTTCGTGAAATACTATGAAAAAGGCTTGATCTACAGAGGTGAGAGAATTATCAATTGGTGTCCGAAATGTCTCACATCTCTTTCAGATGCAGAAGTGACTTATGAAGACCAGGCAGGATATTTCTGGCATTTAAGATACAAAATCAAAGATTCTGACGATTACCTGGAATTAGCCACTACCAGACCCGAAACATTACTCGGTGATACGGCAGTTGCTGTCAATCCGAATGACGAACGTTACAAGCATCTGATCGGCAAAATGCTGATTCTCCCGATTGTACACCGTGAAATCCCTGTTGTCGCTGACGATTATGTCGAAATGGATTTCGGGACGGGCGTTGTAAAGATCACCCCAGCACATGACCCGAATGACTTTGAAGTCGGCAAACGGCACAATCTGGAAGTCATTAACGTCATGACGGATGATGCGAAAATTACAGACGATTATCCGAAATATGCCGGCATGGATCGTTATGAAGCAAGAAAAGAAATCGTGAAAGATCTGGAAGCCGAAGGCGCACTTGTCCGGATTGAAGAGTATTCCCATAATGTCGGCACATGCTATCGCTGTGGGACGACCGTAGAACCAAAAGTTTCTACACAGTGGTTCGTTCGGATGAAAGAACTGGCACAACCGGCAATTGATGCTGTCAAGACCGGCAAGACAAAATTCGTCCCGGAACGGTTTGACAAGATTTATTATCACTGGTTGGAAAACATCCGTGACTGGTGCATTTCCCGGCAGATCTGGTGGGGACATCAGATACCGGCATTCTATTGCGATGCCTGCAACGAGATGATCGTCACGAAAGAATCTGTATGCAACTGTCCGAAATGCGGTAAGTCCATGCGTCAGGATGAAGATACGCTTGACACCTGGTTCAGTTCTGCTCTATGGCCTTTCTCCACACTGGGATTCCCGGATCAGACGGACGATTTCAAGTATTTTTATCCGACAAATACGCTTGTGACTGGTTATGATATTATTTTCTTCTGGGTCATTCGGATGATGTTCTCTGCTCTGGAAAATACCGGCGAAGTGCCGTTTGATACGGTTCTGATTCATGGCTTAGTCCGGGATGCACAGGGTCGGAAAATGTCAAAATCGCTCGGCAACGGTATTGATCCGTTGGAAGTGATCTCACAATACGGCGCAGATGCTTTGCGTTTCATGCTTGCAACCGGCAACGCTCCCGGCAATGACATGCGTTATATCGACGATAAAGTCAAGTCAGCCCGTAACTTTGCCAATAAACTCTGGAATGCGTCCCGGTTTATTATGATGAATCTGCCGGAGGATTTCCAATTTACCGGACTGCCTGAAAAACTTATGCCGGAAGATCAGTGGCTGATTTCCAAATGCAATCAGCTTGCCCGTGAAGTCAATGCCAATCTGGAAGCTTTTGAACTGGGTGTGGCATGTTCCAAGCTCTATGATTTCATCTGGGATGTATTCTGCGACTGGTATATTGAATTGACAAAACCAAGAATTCAGGCAGGCGGTGAGGCAAAATCCTCCGCACAGGTAGTACTTGTATGGGCAATGCAGAATATTTTAAAATTACTGCATCCGTTCATGCCGTTTATCACAGAAGAAATCTGGCAAGTTCTCGTAGCAGATAACAGCATGATCATGCTTGCAGAATATCCGGTCTATGACGAGAAATTAAATTACACAGAACAAGAAACGGCATTTGAAAAAATTATCTCTGCCATCAAGGCAGTCCGGAACACCAGAACGGAACTGAATGTACCGCCGTCCGTGAAAGCAAAATTATATATTGAGACACAGGAACAGGCATTATTTAAAAATGCAGAATTATTCTTCCAGAAACTCGCATCTGCATCTGAAATCGAAGTCGCTGAAAGCTTCACAATCCCCGACTGTGCCGGTGCGGTGACAGATTCTGCAAGAATTTTCATCCCGATGGATCAGTTAGTTGACAAGCAGAAAGAACTGGCAAGACTTGCCAAAGAGCAGGAAAAAGTCCAGAAAGATATTGATTTCCTGAGCAAAAAATTAAATAATCCCGGATTCCTGGCAAAAGCTCCGGAAAATCTGGTGAAAGCCGAACAGGAAAAACTTGCCAAAGCGCAGGACAAAATGCATAAAATCCTGCAATCGATCAAAGCTTATTCCTGAGGATATTATCATGATAACTTATCAGCAGACAATGCAGGAAATCCAGAAATTCAGCAAAAGCGGTGTGCCTGTACAGAATCTTGACAGGATCGCAAAATTACTGGATGCTCTGGGCAATCCGCAAAATGATCTGAAATTCATCCACATTGCAGGGACAAACGGCAAAGGCTCTGTTGCAGAATATCTGACGGATATTCTGCAAGCCGCCGGATTCCGTACGGGGACATTCACATCTCCGTACATCCGGGAATATGCCGACAGAATCCGGATCAATTCCCGGAACATCCCGGAAGATGCCATTTGCAAATATTATGAAAAGATCCGGTCTGTGCATCCTGACCCGGCTTGTTCGCAGTTTGAGATCACACTTGCAATCGGGTTATTATATTTCCAAGAAGAAAAAACAGATTTTGTGATCTTAGAGACCGGTATCGGCGGATTACTGGATGCTACCAATATTATTTCAAAACCACTTGTGAGTGTCCTGACTTCTGTGTCAAGAGATCACATGCAGATTCTGGGCAATACGATTCCAGAAATTGCACATCATAAAGCCGGGATTATTAAATCTGACTGCCCAGTTGTGATTTCGCCGGATAATAAAGGCGAGATGATTTTCCGGGAGGTTGCAGAACAGAAACACGCAGAAATTTTCATACCGGATCTGCAAGCCTGCGACATCCGGAAATGTGATCTGCATGGAAATGATTTTGATTATCAGGGCATTGCTTATCATACCCGGATGGGCGGTAATCATCAGATCAAAAACGCTCTGACAGCATTGGAGACAATTCAGGTCTTGCGTAAAATTTATAATGATACTATCCCGGTAGAGATCACGCAAAAGGCAATCTCTCAGACAATCGTCCCGGCAAGAATCCAGGTCTTGCAGACTGATCCTCTGGTCATCCTGGACGGCAGTCATAATGCGGACGGAATCGGTGTGCTGACGGATCTGCTCAGCGAAAGCGGTATATCCTCTTGGATCGGTATCTGTGGCATGACAGATACAAAAGATGCGGATGCGGCAGCATTCCAGTTAACATTGCTTCTCAGCAAAGTTCTCTGTGTGGACAGTTTTTCCGGCAATGCGCTCCAAAAAGAACAGCTCCGGGATGCCTTTGTGAAACAACATGCAATGGCATCTGTCATGGAATTAGAACAGGCACTCCCCTATGCGATCCGTTGGGCGAAAGGTTCGCACGGCGCAGTCGTAATCTGCGGTTCTCTCTATCTGGCAAGCTGGTATCTCAATCAGGAGTAAATTTTTATGGAGTTCCTGATTGGTGCAATTGTGATCATCGTCCTGCTTCTGATTCTGGGTGTTGATCCGATGATGATTCTGCTTGGCGGAATCTGGATTGTAGAGATATTTTTTATTTTGATGACGATTTTTTTTGTTATCAGTCTGATTCTGTTATGCCTGACCAAAAAAACAAAAGGCGAATTTCTCCGGATTGATCCGAATGAAGGAGAAATCGGCACGCATGCTGTCTATCAGATCCAGGGCGAAGAATATAATAATTCGTTTCCTGCTGAGATCATGTTCACAGATAAAATTTATCACACCGGGAAAACAGTCACGCTCCGGCAGAGAGACGGCAAAAAATTAAAATTATTATTTGACAATTATAGCATGATTGTCATTGGGACAGGATTGCCAGTATTTACAGCACTTGCAATCGCCCTTGGATTTTTTCTGAAAGAAATTGCCCCGTATCTGAAAAATTGATATATAATTGATATACAAAAGAAAGGCAGATAATTTTAATTATGAAAATCAAACAAATACTTGTGACGGCATTTCATGGGTTTTGCATGGCATTAGCGGACAGCGTCCCCGGTGTTTCCGGCGGTACTGTCGCATTTCTCATGGGATTCTATGACAATTTTATTGGTTCACTCAATGATCTGATGACCGGAAAAATGGAGGATAAGAAAAAAGCGCTTGTCTATCTTGTCAAGCTCGGTGCAGGTTGGGCGGTCGGCATGATTGCATCTATTCTTGTGCTGACATCCGTCTTTGAATCGCATATTTATCAGATTTCCTCACTGTTTATCGGATTTATCCTGTTTGCCATCCCGGTTGTGATCTATGAAGAACGGGAATGCTTAAAGCAAAAACTCTGGACGGCATTCATGATCCTGATCGGCGCTGTCAGCGTTGCCGCATTGACGTATTTTACAGTCGGAAGCAGTAATAATATTGTATCGCTTGATAATCCCGGTATCGGCACCTATTTTTATGTATTCATTACGGGAGCAATTGCGATCTGTGCTATGGTTCTGCCGGGGATTTCTGGGTCTACACTGTTATTAATTTTCGGACTGTATATTTCTATTATCAATGCCATCAAGGCAACACTGACACTGAATCTCCAGTATATCCCGATTCTATTTGTGTTCGGCATTGGAGTTATAACCGGGATTGTCTCGATCGTCCGGCTGATCCGGATTGCACTTGAAAAATGGCGCAGTGCAACAATTTTCTTCATCCTGGGTATGATGTTAGGCTCTATTTATTCTGTCATCATAGGACCAACCACAC
>CAMWJT010000116.1 GCA_947174625.1 uncultured Ruminococcus sp. | reverse complement strand
ATACTGGATTTATTTTTAAATTATTTTTTCAGAAAGCAGGTTGAAACATGAATTATAAAATTGCTGTGATCAAAGGCGATGGCATTGGTTCAGAAATTGTCTCCCAGGCAATGAAAGTTCTGGACAAAATCGCTGAAAAGTATCATCATGAATTTACATATCAGCAGTTGCTCATGGGCGGTTGTTCGATTGATGCTTACGGTGTGCCTCTCACAGATGAGACCATCCAGGCTTGCAAGGACAGTGATGCCGTGTTAATGGGATCTATCGGCGGTAATACGACAACTTCTCCCTGGTATCAGCTCCCAGCGAATCTTCGACCAGAAGCCGGATTGCTGAAACTCCGGAAATCTCTGGGCTTGTTTGCGAATTTAAGACCATGTGTCCTGTATCCGCAACTGAGAAATGCCTGCACACTCCGGGAGGACATCAGCAGTAAGGGCTTTGATATGCTGATTATGCGAGAACTGACTGGCGGATTATACTTCGGTGAACGCAAGACAGAAGCCGTTGACGGTGTGATGACTGCCATTGATACACTGTCTTATAATGAGAACGAAATCCGGAGAATTGCAGTCAAAGCATTTGAAGTTGCCATGAAGCGCCGGAAGAAAGTCACGAGTGTAGACAAGGCAAACGTTCTGGATTCTTCCAGATTATGGAGAACAATCGTCACCGAAGTGGCACAGGATTATCCGGAAGTTACGCTGGAACATGCGCTTGTGGACAGTACGGCAATGCAGATTGTCAAAGATCCGGCGCAGTTTGATGTCATGGTCACAGAGAACATGTTCGGCGATATTTTATCCGACGAAGCCGCTATGGTAACTGGTTCTCTGGGGATGCTGCCATCTGCAAGCCTGAATGAGACAAAATTCGGTCTGTATGAACCGAGTGGCGGTTCTGCACCGGATATTGCCGGGAAGGACATTGCTAATCCCATTGCGGCGATCCTGTCCGGTGCAATGCTCCTGCGGTATTCTCTGGATCTCCTGGAAGAAGCGGATGCTGTGGAACATGCTGTGCAGAAAGTCCTGGAAGAGGGATTCCGCACAGGTGATATTATGTCAGACGGCTGTAAACAGGTGAAATGCTCCGAAATGGGCGATCTGATTGTAGAACGTGTATAAAACTGTAATTAAAAATTTTTAAAATTCAAGAAAGAAGGCTTTTTATCATGGAAAAAACAGAAAAAAAAGATATTGACTGGGGCAATCTCGGCTTTTCTTACATGCAGACGGAGAAACGTTATGTTGCCAATTACAAAGACGGCGCATGGGATGACGGCATGCTCACAGATGAAGCAACGATCACTATGAGCGAATGTGCCTGTGTTCTCCAGTATGCACAGACTGTCTTTGAGGGACTGAAAGCGTACACGACCAAAGACGGCAGGATTGTTACATTCCGCCCGGATCTCAATGCAGAACGTCTGGAAGCCTCTGCAAAGAGACTGGAAATGCCGGTTTTCCCGAAAGAGAAATTTATTGAAGCTGTAGAGCAGGTTGTCCGGGCAAATGCGGCTTACGTTCCGCCTTACGGAAGCGGTGCAACGCTGTACCTGAGACCGTTCCTGTTCGGGATTAACTCTGTAATCGGCGTAAAGCCTGCGGAGGAGTACCAGTTCCGAGTATTTGCAACACCGGTTGGTCCTTATTTCAAGGGCGGTGCAAAACCGATTACGATCCGTGTCAGCGATCTGGACAGAGCCGCACCGCATGGGACTGGTAATATCAAGGCAGGATTAAATTATGCCATGAGTCTGCATACATTAATGGATGCGCACAGACAGGGTTATGATGAGAACATGTTCTTAGATCCGGCAACGCATACCAAAGTTGAGGAGACCGGCGGTGCAAACTTCCTGTTTGTTACAAAAGACGGCAAGATTGTCACTCCGAAATCTGACAGCATTCTTCCATCCATTACCAGACGTTCCCTTGTCTATGTGGCACAGCATTATTTAAATCTGGAAGTCCAGGAACGTGAAGTTTTATTTGATGAAGTCAAAGATTTCGCAGAATGCGGACTTTGCGGCACGGCAGCTGTGATCTCTCCAGTCGGAAAAATTGTCAATCATGGAGAAGAAATCTGTTTCCCGTCCGGTATGGAACAGATGGGCGAGACAATCCAGAAGTTATATGACACGCTGACCGGCATCCAGATGGGCAGAATTGAAGCACCTGCTGGCTGGATTCATGAAATTAAATAATTAGATTCTAAAAAAATAATCCGGAACAGCTCTGCCAGATCTGATGGAGCTGTTCCAGATTGTATTTATATTTATATTTATTTTTAATCAAGAACAGGAGTATTTTTAATATGGGTAAATATTTTGGCACAGATGGTTTTCGTGGCGAAGCAGGTAAAACACTGACCGCAGATCATGCCTATAAAGTCGGCAGATTTCTTGGGTGGTATTACGGCGAATGCAAAAAACAAAAAGGCGATTCCACCCCGGCAAGAATCGTGATCGGCAAAGATACCAGACGTTCCAGTTATATGTTTGAGTATTCTCTCGTCAGCGGTCTGACAGCATCCGGTGCGGATGCTTATTTACTGCATGTGACGACAACACCATCAGTTTCTTATGTTGCCAGAATTGATAATTTTGATTGTGGTATCATGATCTCTGCCAGTCACAATCCGTATTATGATAACGGCATTAAATTAATCAATCAGAACGGCGAAAAAATGGACGAAGAAACCATTTCGCTTGTGGAAGCTTATCTTGAAGGCAATCTGGAAGTATTCGGGAAATCCTACAAGGAATTGCCCTTTGCAACAGGGGAAAAAATCGGCTGTACAGTGGATTACGTTTCCGGAAGAAACCGTTATATCGGCTATCTGATTTCTCTGGGATTGTATTCTTTCAAGGGCATCCGGGTAGGACTGGACTGTGCCAACGGCGCAGCCTGGAATCTGGCAAAGGCTGTCTTTGATGCACTGGGTGCGACAACTTATGTACTCCATGCCAATCCGAACGGATTAAATATCAATGAGAATGCAGGGTCTACGCATATGGAGGGTTTGCAGAAATTCGTTGTTGAGAATCATCTGGACATCGGCTTTGCCTATGACGGTGATGCTGACAGGTGTCTTTGTGTGGATGAAAACGGCAACATTCTCACGGGAGATCATATCTTATATATTTACAGCAAATATATGAAAGAGCGTGAAAAGCTCCGGAATAATACAGTTGTCACAACTGTGATGTCTAATTTCGGATTATATAAAGCACTGGATGAACAGGGGATTGATTATGTCAAGACTGCTGTCGGTGACAAGTATGTCTATGAATACATGTCCAAGAACGATTGCAGACTCGGCGGAGAGGATTCCGGGCATATTATCTTCTCGAAATATGCCACAACAGGCGACGGCATCCTGACAAGCTTAAAAATCATGGAAGTCATGATCGCAAGAAAATGCAAGATCAGCGAACTTGCGGCAGGTCTGACAATTTATCCGCAGGTACTTGTCAATGTCAGAGTACATGACAAATCCAAAGCGCAGAATGATCCGGATGTCCAGGATGCTGTAAAAGCGGCAGAAATTGCACTCGGCGAGACCGGCAGAATTTTAGTCCGGGAATCCGGCACAGAACCATTGATCCGTGTCATGGTGGAAGCGCCCACGCAGGAAGCATGTCATGAACATGTGAATGCAGTTGTAAAAGTCATTCATGCAAAGGGTCATGCAATAGAAAATCAATAAAAAATATTCCGGCATATTGCATGAAACAGATATGCCGGATTTTATTTAAAGAAAGTGAGGAAGTCTATGGTAATTGAGGGATGTATTCTGATTGTTCTGGCGATAGTATTCTTGATTCTGACAGTGATCGTCAATCGATTAAGAGCGTTTGATAGTTACCAAACAGTTGATGGAGTGATTTTGAAGTCTGATTGTCTGAAAAAGGAAGTTATTGTAAATTATACAATAAATGATGTTTCTTATTCAGCACCATATCATTGTGAAGCATATGCAAATGTTGGTGAAATGCCGCCTACAGGATTGAAAGTTCAGGTCACTGTGGATTCTGATGCTCCCGATAACATCCTATTTATGCAAATGATGCGAGAGATGGGACGAGGTCTCAGCAGAAAACATAAATATATGGATCATACAAGCCAAAAGAACAGAAATACTTCGATTTTCATGATTGTGATTTTGTTTGTCTCAGGTATATACCTGATCCTACATAGGCTTTCTATGATTTAAATGAAAGGGTGTTTTTATGATGGAAAAAGAAATAAAAATTACAAGACAGCCGGGATTGATGGGCAACAGAATTTCGACAGGATTCTTGCAGAAAGCCTATGAATTTGAATCTGATGTCAGAATTGAGAAAAATAATCAGGAGTACAATGCGAAAGATCTGTTGAATTTACTTTCTGCCGGGATCAGAACTGGTGATGAAATTAAGATTATCACAGAGGGAATTGATGAAGAAGATGCAATAGAGGCACTTTGTGCATTTGTTAATCAGGAGGAGAAATGATGTTGTATCATGCAAAAAATTCCAGTATTCAGATCGGTGATACTACTATGGATTATATTTCATTCGGATACGGAAAAAGAAACCTGATTATGTTACCGGGGGCTGGTGATGGTTTGAAAACCGCAAAAGGTATGGCTCTGCCTTTTGCCATACTTTATCGGGAATTTGCAAAGGATTTCAAAGTATATGTTTTTAGTAGAAAGAATAAACTTCCGGAACAGTATTCTTCATGGGAGATGGCAAGGGATCAGAAATTTGCAATGGATCTTCTGGGAATTCAAAAAGCAGATATGATTGGTGTCTCACAAGGCGGAACAATTGCAC
>CAMWJT010000115.1 GCA_947174625.1 uncultured Ruminococcus sp. | reverse complement strand
TGTGAGTGCCTTTGACGCAACGGTTTTCTCACAGCCTGATTTTAACATATTTTTTTGTGTCTGTCAAGTGACTAACAAAAAAAAGAAAAAAAGGAGGGAGCGGCATTCATCCCCGACCTAAGAGGTCGGGGTATCCTGCCGCAATTTTGATGAATTTTGTCATAATTGGATATAGCATCACCAGGACACTCATGCCAATTATCGTATTTATGTTTCTCCAATGCTTTTATGATGACGGCATTCGGATCAATCATAAAAAAATAGGGATGTATCTGTTGCCGGGAGTCCTTACCGGGACGTTAATAGAACTCTCGGTTTTCACGGACGTGATACCATTTCAACCAGTACTTGAAAATCTGGCAGAGCTTTTCTATCTGATAGTCCCGGTAGTGGTATTCTGTAATAGAAAGAGACGTATCAGATATTATATAAAAAAACTGATTCTTACAGCCATTCTAAGTATTTTTTTCTGGATCACTTTCAATGCCTTTGCAATCGAGATTTGTATGATTCTGGTGCGTATGAAATTCATTACTACTGAAAAACATGATATTTATTGCTATTTTCTGATATTATGCAGCATGATTTTTATTGCACTCTGGCTGTACATTGCGTTCATCCGCAAACAACTGACAATTCTGATGCGCAAAAGAGATACGTTTCTGTTTTCCATGTATTTTATAGTTGTCACCCTGATTTTTGCGGCAAACTCTCTTAATAAAGAATATGGCTGGGATGAATCATGGATTATTTTTGTATCTGTGAAATTATTGATGTTGAGTTTTATGCTTCTGATGCCGGTGATTATTATCAAAAGCAGACAAAGCACTTATTATAATGCACTAAGTATCCGGAATGAACAATTTCTCGAAGCAGAACTGTCAGCATCCCAGGCTTACCGGCAATCACAGGAAGATACTCGTGCATTCCGGCATGATATGAATAATAATCTGATGATGCTCTCTGCCATGATGCAAAAAAATCAATACCAGGAAGCCCAAGCCTATATGAACAGTCTCTCTGAAACGCTGTCTTCTTTCTCACCTAAAATCATAACTGGTGATAGTATGCTGGATACTCTGTTTGCATCCAAATTGCCTGTCATGGAAGAAAAATCCATTCAATTTGACATCAGCGGTGTCATTGACAGTAATCTGAACTGGAAACCGATTGATATTTGTGCCGTATTTGCGAATTTGATGGATAATGCAATAGAAGCATGTGAGAAAGTAGCAGCCCAGAACCGTTATATAAAAATCCGGATCAGGAAAACAAATTTGCAGTATATCATCACATTTCATAACAGTGTTGCACAACTTGTAGACTGTTCCAAGCTCAATGAGAACTCGCAGTATACTTCCAAATCAGACAGGAGCTGTCACGGCTTTGGCATGAAAAATATCCGTCATACACTGGAAAAATACGGCGCTCTCATGCAGATTGACTGCACAGATACGGAATTCACAACACAGATGATTATCATGAAGTAAATTCTAACATAAACAAAGGAGCAAAATATGATGAACCTGAAAAATTTTGAACAATTTTTTGATAGAACCATCCTGCAAAGAGGAAAAAATTATTATAAAAACGGAGCTGTCCTGTCAATTGAAAAAATTTCCGAAAATGAATATACTGCCGAGGTTGACGGCAGTGAACTCTACGAGGTTTCAGTGGAAATGGACGATGCTAGAAATATTCATGCTGTGAACTGCGATTGTCCTTATGATATGGGCATATATTGTAAACATGAAGCGGCAGTGTTATATGCTTTGCGTGAAGGAACTATCAAAATCAAACAATCCTCTGCAAAGAAACCGGATCTTCCGCAGTTATTGGGGAAATGCAGTCCTGTACAGCTTGCGGAAATCATACTGGAACACGCAAAAGAAGATAAGGGATTTGGAAATTACTTGTGCATGAAACTTTCCGAAGCTTCTGATGCAAACCGTATTATTTCAGATTTTAAGCGTATTTCTGATACATATTTCAGGGGACGTTCTGCTGTTGAGGAAGTATTAAAAGCCGGCAGATTGCTGATTGACAAGACAGAAAAGCTCAGTTCAGCCGTTGACAAGGTACAAATTTATGCAGAAATTATATTCATGCTGGAAAATGCTATTGAAGATGCCTGTAATAATGATTATAATGATTATGATGAAGAGTCATGGGAATTGTTTGAAACGATAAGCGACTGCGAACACTGCATGGAAAATATCGTAGCAAATATTGTAAACAGCGAAAATCAGGCAAATATTGCAACTATCTGGGAATGTATCATCAACCATTGGGACAATCATTTTCTGATAGACGGAGAAGAACGTTATTTCCCATCATTAATGCAATTCTGCAAATTTCCTGCATACAGAAGCAAACTGGATGAAGCTCTGATTTTCCGCAGAATGTCTGCGAGTGACTACAGGAAAAGAGAAATTGACAAGCAACGTTTTTCTATCCTAAAAGAATTCGGGACAGAAACGGAAATGACTGACTTCATCAATGCTCATATGGATAATCCGAAATTTCGGAAGCTTGCAATTGAAAATGCAATAAATGCCCAAAATTATGAAAAAGCGGAACAGCTTGCGTTGGAAGGCATCAAATCCGATCACTCACGTTTTTCCTCTGTTTCCAGTTGGCACTATCTGCTCCATGATATTTATCAGCTTTCCGGAGCTACCAAAAAGCTTACAGAGATCTGTTATCATCTGATAAAAAACGGCAAGACGGATTATTACGAAGAATGGAAATCGCTGATTCCCGAAGAAAGCCGTTCTGATGAAATTAACCGTCTGCTGAATGAACCAAGAAATTATGCCTACGAATATATCATTTCATTTGAGAACATAAGCAACAGAATTTATCAGTTTTGTTGTAACTATCCGAGTAAAATCAGTTATTACTATGAAAAACTCAAAACAACTGCATTCAAAGAAAAGAGCAAAAGCCTTTACGAACAACATATCCGGCATGAGGGGGAACAAGCTTCCAATCGTTCCGAATATGCGACGCTTTGTAAAAATCTGAAGAATTTTTCCAAAGAATGTGATGCAGAACTTGCTGTAAAAATTGCAGCAGATTTCCGGGAATTATACCGACGTAAGCCAGCTTTTATGGACGAACTGACAAAAGCCGGATTTTAAAGAGCATCAAACTGAAACAGAAATCCCCTGCTCTATGCCGTCAGACATAGGCGGGGGAACATGTTACAGTTACAATTGGAACAATGCAAGAGAAGGTTTCTGCTTTGCTCGAATATTCGCTACAATTTCAGCAGCATTTGTTGTAATGGAATGAATCTGTCTTTGATTTACTTTGCATGTGTCAATTACATGATAGTCAATACAGTCTTCTTCTTTTTTTTCGTTGTTGATGCGCTTCATTTTTTTCAGTTTGCACAAAACAAGAAATTTTTCTCCATGATGATTCTTGGAACGATGTTCCGCAATATCATCATGTGCAGCGTGCCACGTCAGATAGCGATTTTCGTCCCTGTCATCCGTATACTCCGGCTGATGGATTCTCGGAAACAACTCCACTATGATCCAGTTAAAGCCAATTCTTCCCTTGAACTGCGATTCAAAAGTGTCTATAGAAATAACATCAATCCATTTTCCAATGGTAGTTACTCCCTCTGCACAGTCACGAACCACATGCACAGCGGCGGCTTCTCCGGTTTCATAGTAGTCAACAAACTCCGGATTTCCATATTTTTCATACCATTTCATTATGATAACTCCTTTACGATTTGTTTTCGAACCATTTTAAAAGTTCTTCCCCTTTTGAGTTGATAGAAAGAATCCATTCCGCTCGTTCATTTTCCTTATAGTCAACAAATTGTTCAATTCCATGCCGTATTATGGCAGGATTATGATAATTGTTCCATTCTTTTCTGAATCTCTCCCGATCATGATACCATTCCGGCATATCACTCCTGCGGCACTGAAAATATGTAGGTATATGATCATCATAACAAATGAGCCATAACGGAACATCTTCACACAAATCATTTGCCCACCATCCATTTGTAAGATGAACAGCTCCTTTTTTGAGTTCAGGAAGAAGTTTTTTTGCTTTGTGCATATTGATGTCATGAAACCATAACGCAGGGGCAAGACTAGCATCCCAGTCACTTTCATCCAGCCTTTTATATCCACTATCAATAAAATCACAAATCAGTTCCATTGGCAGCCGACATACATCAAATTCTTTTTCCGGGTTCAATCGCAATACTCTGACAAGAAAATTCGTCTGTACATATTGCAATACATGATATAATCCTTCTGCAATATTCAATAGATTGATACTGCCGAACCGACTGACAAACTCATAAGGAATCAATTTCAGGTCTTCCCGTAAATTCGATGAATCCATTTCTTTCCGGTCAAGAAACTCCGCATGATAGATATAAAGAATTCCAAAAAGTTCCTGTTGGCTCATTGTCAGGTGAAGTGTTCTGACAATCTCGTTTGTCTCTTCATCAAAAAGAAAATAAGGAAAACAATCTTGTGAATCCGTCTCTTCGCTCATGAGCATTTCATGGATCAGCGTTTCTAACGGAATATGAAACAGATAGGATAACTTTAGAAGTTTTTCCTGTCGTATGCGGTTCTTTCCGGATTCCCAATTCTGTACCGCAATAGTAGATACATCTAATTTTTCGGCAAGCTGTTCTTGTGTCAGTCCTGCCTGCTTCCTATGATGTTTAATCATTGCACCAAAAGAATTCATACTATGTTTGCCTCCTTTTATAGATAGTATACACCATTTTTGATTTAATTTCAACAAAGTAAAACTATATTTTACATAAAGTTTCACTTTGGGTAAAACAGAAAACCCCTGCTTC
>CAMWJT010000114.1 GCA_947174625.1 uncultured Ruminococcus sp. | reverse complement strand
ATAGTAATATTCCGGGTTTGTTTTCAAAATCCGGGATGCAGATATGATAGATAATCGGGGTGAATTTTTTTCAATGAAATGTCCGTATTGCAGTTATCAGGAGTCAAAAGTCATTGATTCCCGACCGTCCGACGACCGCAAGCGCCGTCGTCGTGAATGTCTCAAATGCGGCAAGCGTTTCACGACATATGAAGCTGTGGAACAGCCCATGCGGATTGTCATCAAGCGTGACGGATCATTTGAGCCTTACGACCGGAGCAAGCTCATGAGCGGTATTTATCATGCGACGAAGAAGCGTCCTGTTTCGATTGGACAGGTCAATGCAATTGCTGATGAAGTCGAAGAAAGTTATATTGACAGTTGGAACAGTCAAATGAGTTCGGACAGAATCGGGGCAATTGTCCTGGAACATCTGAAGCATCTGGATGAGATTGCATACATCCGGTTTGCGTCCGTCTATCGGGATTTCAAGGATGCGGCAAGTTTCATGGCGGCAATTGTGGCATTACAGAACGAAAAGTAAGTTTTTCTGAATGTTCGGAGGATATTTTTATGAACAGTGATGATATGATTCAACAGATTTTTCATCCGGAAGACGAGACAGGTTATTTTGATCCGGTGGAAATGCAGGAAAATAAGGCAGTTGCGGTACTGTCAAGTATTCCGATTCTGTTCTGGCTGCCATTGATCGCATGTCAGGGGTCATCTTATGGGAGATTCTGTGCGAATCAAGGATTGATCCTGCTTGCGGTCGGCATTGCGCTGAATGTTGCGCAAAGCATTCTGGGAACAGTTCTGAGATTTATCCCGTTCATTGGCGGTGCGGTTGCCGGATTACTGGGTCTGGTAATCGGTCTGGCAGAACTTGCAGGATTTTTAGTATTATTAATTAGTGCCTGTCAGGGAAAAGCGAGAAGAATCCCATTAATCGGCAGATTATTTGAGGCATTTAATTAATTTTATTGCCTTGCATGTCGAGTGTTTCGCTGTCCTGTCCGGGATGATAGCACTGTGCGCCGACAAGAATGCCGTCCGCTGTGAGCAATTCTGCGTATAACACGGGATTTCCGGAATTGGTTAATTCATAAATATAGACAATCCCATGTGCGCCGGCATATTCCCGGAACGGCAGATTCTGTTGTTCCTGGAGTGAGATATAATAATTAAAATTCCCGGAAATTTCAGAATCCGGAATCTCTGCATTATCTGCAATATCCGGAATCACCACAGGACGGGAGCTGTGCAGTTCTCCCTTCCATCCCTGTGACAAGAGCCAGGCACTCCGGTCTGCTTCTGTCACGACGGAAATCTGCTGTACCGGGATTTTCTGTTTCTGGTTCAGGATCAGCACAACGGCGCAGAACAGCGCCGGGATCAGGATAACTAAATATCTGGAATATTTTTTGATACTCATAAATGGCTCGTCACGCTCCTGTAATGATGATAAATTATTATTATTTATGCGTTGCAGGACGAGTTTAGAATATTGGAGTGTTTTGACAATGGCAGAAATCAGACTGGATAAATTTCTTGCAAACAGAAGTCCGTATTCCCGGAGCGAAGTAAAGTCCCTGCTCCGGAAAGGTGCTGTCCTTGTGGATTCTGTTGTAGAATCCGACGGCAGTCGGAAGATTGACCCGGATGCGCAGTGCGTTACCTGTCAGGGCAGACGGATTCAAGGCAGTTCACATCTCTATCTGATGCTGAACAAGCCACAGGGTTATATCTGTGCCACGGAAGACCAGATACACAAGACAGTCCTGGATCTGCTTCCGGAATCGCTCCGGATCAGAGGATTATTTCCGGCAGGACGGCTGGACATTGACAGCACGGGATTTGTCCTGCTCACGGATGACGGACAGTTTGCCCATGATATGCTTGCGCCGGGGAAGCACGTCCCGAAGTATTATCTTGTGTGTCTGCGTGATCCGATCGAAGATGCTGAAATTGCAGCGCTTGCCGGAGGGATTGTCCTGTCAGACCAGACACATTGTCTGCCGGCACAGGCAAGGACACTCCCAGATAATTATGCTCTGATTTGTCTGCATGAGGGGAAATATCACCAGGTCAAACGCATGTTTGCAAGCCTCGGCAATCATGTAGAAGCTCTGCACCGGGTTGCCATCGGCGGACTGATTCTGCCGGAAGATCTGCGTTCCGGGAGATATTTAGAACTTCTGCACAAAGATCTTGAACGAATGTTGAAAGCACCGGACTTTGATTCGATCTATGAACAGATTTTGAAAAATTTTTCGTCATATTCTATAAATGCAAGCCCCTAAGTTTAGGTAATCGGCGAATTGAAAAATATTTCAGAATTTGTTATGATAATAATAGGCAGATATTGACCGGCGGTTTTTATGCAAAATTTTAATTAATTTACATAAGCGGTCTTGTCTGAAAAAATTTTTTTGTAAATGGAGGATTTAAATAAATGGCTGGTTTATCACTCAAGGGCATCTATAAAAAATATCCGGGCGGATATGTTGCTGTAACAGATGTCAATCTGGAAATCCGGGACAAAGAATTTATTATCCTGGTAGGACCTTCCGGCTGCGGCAAATCTACCACACTGCGTATGGTTGCCGGTCTGGAAGAAATCTCAGAAGGCGAACTTTACATCGGCGACAGACTTGTCAATGACGTTGCACCGAAAGACAGAGACATTGCAATGGTGTTCCAGAACTATGCTCTTTATCCGCATATGACTGTATTTGATAATATGGCATTCGGTCTGAAACTGCGGAAAGTTCCGAAAGATGAAATTGAAAAGAAAGTAATGGAAGCTGCTAAGATCCTGGATCTGACGCACCTGCTCGACAGAAAGCCGAAGGCAATGTCCGGTGGTCAGTGTCAGCGTGTGGCGCTCGGTCGTGCGATCGTGCGTTCTCCGAAAGTGTTCCTGCTTGACGAGCCGTTGTCCAACCTGGATGCGAAGCTCCGTGCGCAGATGAGAACAGAAATTTCCAAATTGCACAAAAAGCTTGGTACAACGTTCATCTATGTAACGCATGACCAGACCGAAGCTATGACCATGGGCGACAGAATCGTCGTTATGAAAGACGGTTTCATTCAGCAGGTCAACACACCGCAGGAACTGTATGAGCGTCCGGTGAATAAGTTTGTTGCAGGATTCCTGGGATCTCCGCAGATGAACTTCATTGATGCAAGACTGGACAGAAACGCATCCGGTCAGTATGTCGTTTGCTTTGGTTCTGCGGACAGCAGATCCGGCAGAGGTACACAGTATGAAATTGTTGTTCCGGAAGCAAAAGTCAGTGCGGATCTTCCGAAATATGTCGGACGTGAAGTAACACTGGGTATCCGTCCGGAGAGCGTGCATGATGAACCGATGTATCTGAGTACCGCAACAACTGGTATTGTGGACTGTGAAGTAGAAATCACAGAAATGATGGGTGCAGAGACTTATCTGTATCTGACTTGCGCAGGCAATTCCCTCACGGCAAGAGTTTCCCCAAGTTCCACATCCAGACCCGGCGATACGATCAAAGTAGCACTGGATGCCAACAGAATTCATCTGTTTGACAAAGAGACAGAGCGTGCTATTATTAACCAGGGCTGATTAAATTAAATTCATAAAATTCCCCTGTTTTTTGGACAGGGGAATATTTTTAGATAAAAATACAGAAAATACAGGGAGAAATTTATCAAAACTGCTGAAAATTGCACAGGCGCTTGACTTTTTACAAAAATCGTGGTACACTAAACTTAGCACTCGGAGAATGAGAGTGCTAACACTCGCAGAGAAGAAACAAGAGAAAAATTTCAGGGGCGTGAATCTGAACATGATGCGTATGAATGAAAGGAAATTAAAGATCCTTGCCGCTGTTGTAGAATTCTACGTCAGGACGGGCGAGCCGGTCGGTTCCAAAATGATTGCTTCTCTGCCGGAAATTCATGTTTCTGCTGCCACTGTGCGCAATGATATGGCGGTGCTCGAACAGCTTGGCTATCTCGAACAGCCCCACACGTCTGCCGGCAGAGTTCCCACCATTCAGGGCTATCGGCTTTATATTGAAAAGCTGATGTCTCCGGCGGATCTTCCCGAAGAAGAACAGGAAAGACTTGACCACATGCTTGGCATTCACAGAGATGAAGACCGGAATCAGATCAGTGAAGAACTCCTGATTCAGAATGCAACAACGGCATTGGCAGAACTGACACAGTGCGCCGCAGTTGTTTCGGATTTTTCTCCGCAGTTTTCCGTGATCTCCAAAGTAGAAGTTATCCCGACGGGAAGACGTGTGTATGTGATTTTATTAATCACATCCGGGGGCAGTATCAAAAACAAGGCATGTCGTCTGGAATTTGATCTGACAAGAGAACAGCTCAGTTGGTTTTCCGGCTATCTGTCTGAACATCTGGAGGGGATTTCTGTTTCAGAACTATCCGATGAACTGATGGAAAATCTGACAGCGGCAATGACAGCCTACATGATGAGTCTTGCACCGCTTGTGCAGGGTGTGCTTGCATTATACCGGGATCTGCGGCAGCATGCGTTATTATGCAAAGGCGAGAAACATCTGTTTTCTTACGAGGATCTGGACAAAATGGAAATTGTCAGGTTTATCGAACACAAAGACGAATTAATGCAACTCATGGATGATTCTTTCAGTGGTATCCGTGTTGTGTTCGGCAAGGACAGAGAAAATTTTGTGATCGGCAATTCCAGTATGATTGTATCAAAATATCGTAAGGGCAGAAAGAATGTCGGTTCTCTTGGCGTGATTGGTCCGATGCGTCTGGATTATGCAAAAGTGATTCCCTATATTGCATATTTTTCACAGAAGATCACAGATTTAATTTCAGAGCAGACCGGAGAGCCGTGGCTGGATGAAGA
>CAMWJT010000113.1 GCA_947174625.1 uncultured Ruminococcus sp. | reverse complement strand
CCTCGGCACTGTCTGCAATTGCCTTCATCAGACGATATGCACCTTTTGCAAAAGATACTTCCATCAGCGTATTTTTGCATTCTGCAAAATCCGGAATGGCATGTTTCAGGATGTTCCAGCCATGTCCGGGATTGACAATGCTGTATAATTCCAGGATTGTCCCCATCTGTTCCAGGAATTCCGGTTCACCCAGGATTAATTTTTCACAGAGCGTTCCATAATAAAATGCTTCTGTGAGATTCCCCTGATACAGATAGTATTTTGCAAGTTCTTCATAAGTACAGTGGGGGATTTCTCCGCATGTCATGTCACCATCCAGGATCGGCTTGGCGAGTTGTAATGCCTGTTCTTCATTGCCGAAATTTAATTGACATTCCATGCTGAAACTCTGTTCGCATGCCAGGCAGTCACTGTTGGAACTCCGGGGGTATTTCCGGAATTTTTCATAATTTTCTTTGGCAAGTTCCAGATCAATCGGGAGATAGAACTTGCATTTTTTCATGTAATACGTCCGGAGGGATTCGCCGTATTTTCTGCTGCGTTTTTCAAATTCCTCAAAATATTTCTCGATTTCGGCACGGCTGATCTGGTAATAATCCTGCATATTCTCCAGGACGTTCTTGAAAGTCCACATCATGCTATGAGACATTTCATTTTCCAGTTCCGGGTGTTCATCAAAAATTTGCAGATATTCGGGAAATTGAATCACAGCTTTGAAACTGTCGCCATGAAAAATAGATTCTTTGATAAATTCATTGCGGAAAAATAATCTTCCGTCATGATCCTGATTCTGATCTGCCTCCCGGATTGCCGAGGACAGTAATTGCAGACGTTCTGTGCCATGTTCTGTGTTGTAGATCGCTCTTCTGAGTTCCTGTGGATTGTACATAATCATGAAATTCCTTTCTTGCTGAGATTGATATTAATTTTAATTATAATTTTCATTGCAATGCAAGCCCCAGGAGATCGCCTGCATTAAATTATCGTTTAATAATTGCATCTCCGAGCCTTGCAAGGGAAATCTGCCAGTCAACAGATTCTGGATGTAGAGAATTTCCAGACAGATTCTTTGCCGTTCCGGATTTTGCAAATCTGCTAATTTCTGAATTAATTCGTTGTTCCAGTTCAGATATAACACGGCATCACTGTGCTGATATTCTTCGGCGAAACTGTCTAACATAGATGCAAAGAGACTTGATGAATTTTCTTTTGCATGTTGTACTTCCCGGTAAGTTTCTGCATCTTTGTCAAGCATATAAAAAACAGGGAGCTGAGCCGGAGAGAAGCATTTTAATTCTGCACGGCAGGAAAATCCGTTAAGTACCTGGTCTGCCATCCGGAGCAGATTTCTTGCCTGGTGTATGGCATCCGTGGGCGGTTGTGTCAGGAATTCCCCGAACGTCATGGATTCCAGGGGACAGAGTATCAAATTTTCATCATAGTCCTGGAGCATCCGGAGCAATGCGGAATCATAAACATAACAAGCATTGACAAGAAGCTGATTCTGTGCGAGCATCAGAGATGCTGTCCTATGAAACTGGTTCATATCTGGTGTATAGTAGACGGCATCCGTCCGGGACAGTAAATTTTTTCCGGTATACTCACCCAGATTGGTTTCAAATTTCAGGAACGGAATGAATGTTTCAAAGAATAATTCATCTTCGCTTGCCAGGGATTTGATTGCCATAGCATGAATCCGGATCATCTCTTCTAACAATGCCGGATCCGTCCGGGACAGATTTTTCAGATAATCCGAAATACAGTCACTTAATTCCTGCCGTGCCTGTTCCAGGAGTTCATCTTCATAGAAATTTTCACGGGATGCCGTCGGGCGGAGTTGTGATGTATTCAGGAAACATTTCAGAAATCCCGACCATTTCGGGAGAATTGCATCGCCGTTCTCTGTCAGGAGCATGTTTTTCAGATAGATTCTGTGTGTGTTCTTCGCATGGACAGAAACAGAGTAGGGGAGTATATACGCTACACCGCTGAACAGACCGGACTTTGATTCTAATGGGATATAGCCGAGAAAATCCATGTCAAAAATCTGTCTTCCCAGATTCATGATTTCTTGTCCTGGATTTTTTGATTTTTCTGAATTTTTTGAATCATAATGATTGATCCGGTAAGATGTGCCGTCCGGTTTCTGCATCATCACCGGAAACGGCAGGGGTAATCCGTAATATTTGACCAATTCACAGATTTTTTCTTCTGTAAAATAAGATTCACAATTTTTCTTTGCCTGGATCAGAATTTCTGTGCCAATGGGAAAATTTTCCGTCTCTTTCAGAGCATCCACCGTGTAAGTCCCGTCCGGTCTGCCGTGAAATTCATGAACATGCGAAAGATCTTTCACGGATCTTGTCCGGATGATAATTTCATCCGTGACCATGAAACAGGATAATAAACCGATGCCGAAACGTCCGATATAATCTTCCCGGATTTTGCCGGTCTGCAAATCCCGTTTGGAAGATTGTCCGATCACAGCAAGAAACCGGTGAATTTCCTGTTCCGTGAGTCCCGTACCATTATCCCGGAAAGAGACAGATTCTTCTTCCTGGAGCTGGATTGTAATTTCACCGTCCCGGAATCCCGGATCCGTTAATTTTCTGGCACTGATTGCATCCGTGCCGTTCTGTAATAATTCCCGCACAAAAACGTCCGGACTGCTGTACAGATGATTGGATAAAATATCAATCATACCGCCAAGATTGACCTGAAACGCATGTTTTTCTTGATTCTGCATAATAACCCCCAATTATATTTTTAATATTTTTATTAGATTTATGAATTATTCCTGACGCAAGTAACGGGATGTCTTCTTGCGCTTCTTCTGTTCATACATCAGGCTGTCCGCCTGGGTGATCAGTTCAAATAATTTGTCATCCGGATTGACTTTCGCTGTGATTGTCCCAATGCTTGCATCAATTTCATAAGGCTTCATGATAATTGCATTTGTCTCCGCAATTTTTTTATAAAAACAATTTTCTAAGTTTTCCACATCATCTGCATCACAATCCATGCTGAAAATAATAAATTCATCACCGCCAAATCTTGCACAGACGCTGTTTTCATTGCACAGCTCCTGGATGATGCCTGCCAGTCTCTGCAACGCAAAATCGCCTTCTTTATGTCCGTAATGATCGTTGATCAGTTTCAGTCCGTCCATATCAATGAAAGATACCATGACAGAACGTTCTTCCGTCTTGCATTGTCTCAGTAATTTATCCGTCACACGAATGAAGCCGTTTCTGTTATAGATATTGCACATCGGATCCAGAATATATAATTTATCCAGTTCCTGAATGACCCTGTTCAGATGGATCAGTTTCCGGATGTTCTCAATCGAATTGCTGATACTCAGCATCAGAGAATGACATAACATGCTCTTCGTCGGGAAATCACTGTTTGTGATGATATAATACCCCAGACATCTTTCACGGAAATGTAACGGCAGAAAATAACTGATATTACCGCCTGTTTCCATAGGAACAGGGAACAGATCCGCACTGTTGAATTTCTGGACGGCGGAAAATTCACCGTTATTCCAGATCAACGGCGCACTCATATGCTTCGTGTAACCCTGGATCTGATACGCATCATCTGTCCCCAGAACGTAAGAATTCCGGAACATGCCTTCCCATTCGGAACATAAACAGATACAATACTGTTCGCATTCGAGTTGATGGATAAATTGCCGGATGACTTCAAAATTTTCCTGGATCGTTTCCGTCTCGGATAATTGGGATGTCAGTTGATTCAGGAGTAAAATATTACTCCGGCAGTCGTCGATTAACTGGAATGTGCTTTTTTTGTATTGCCGGATGTTCCGGGTCAGATCCTGGCAACAGCCACAGCTCTCTGCAAATACTGGATACGCATCCAGTGAGATTGTCCAGGGTGTTTCTTCTTCCGGGTGATTGATGACTTGCAGCAGCATTTCACATGCCCGGTAACCTGCTTCATTCAAGGGTCTTGCTACCGTTGTCAGAGACGGACAATAATGCCGTGCATTGTAAGTATTGTCAAATCCGGTCACGATCACATCATCTGGTACGCAGTAATCATGTTTTTCCAGTTCCATGACAACAGACAATGCCATCGCATCATTGGCACAGATAATGGCATCTGGTGTGGCGATGCCGGCAGACATGAATTTTTCCACGGCTTTTTTGCCGTCCACTGCCCGGAATTCTCCGAAATAGACCTGTTCATCTACAACCGGGAGCTGATGTTCTTCCATGACTTCTAAAAATGCCTGGTATCTTGCCCGTGCTTCCGGATTGGCAAGCGGACCGGAGACAAAGCAGATCTGCTGTGCCTGATGTTCTGCAATGACATGATGGACGATCTCACGCATGGCTTTTGTATTATTAATCCGGACGTGATAGAAATCCTCATCATCTTCGCCGTCCAGAACGACAACGGGGAGACCGGAAGTTCTTGCCCGGTGGATGACTTTTGCCCGGACTTCCAGATTGCCGATTGTATTGGTCATGAGAATCATAGCATCGAATTTTTTTTCATTGCATAATTCATAAATATTATATTCTCCCTTGTCATAGCGATTATTGGAAATGACACCGCTGAAAGACGAGAAACAGGAAATATTGGCATGATGGGACTTCGCACAGTCGATAATCCCTTCCAGGATGCTGTTCTGATATTCTTCGTCAATACCTGCGACCATGACCGCAATATTTCTGACGGGATTCTGATTTGTATTTAAATTCTGGCTCATAAAGATTACCACCGTTTCTGTTTGATTTTAATTTTATTATAGCATATCTTTTCCAGGAAATCAAGAGCTAATCCGGAATTTTTTATTTTTTCACCAACTTGACAAACTATGAAAAATATGAGATAATAT
>CAMWJT010000112.1 GCA_947174625.1 uncultured Ruminococcus sp. | reverse complement strand
CTCATGGACTGGATGAATGGTGTGGATGACAGTGAGACAGTTGCCGGGGGGATCAATCCGAAAAATACACCGGATTACTCTTTCAATCCGGATTTCTGCCGTCCGGATGGTTCTGGTATGGGCAGTCTGGAAGTATTTGAAGTCATCATGGCAAAATGCAAAAAATACGGTGTGAAAATCCTGGTTGACGTACACAGTCCGGCACTACACAATTCCGGTCATAATTACAACGTCTGGTATTATAATTCCAAAGCTGGTGACTGTGACAATATGGCAGTCACGGAGGACGGTACGAAAGTGACTACAGAGATGTGGCAGGATTCGCTTGTCTGGCTTGCAGATCGTTACAAGAATGATGACACCCTGATTGCTTATGATCTGAAAAATGAACCGCATGGAAAAGGACAGGAAGGCACTGCTGCTGCGAAATGGGACGGTTCTACGGATGAAAACAACTGGGCATATGCTTCTACACAGTGTGCGCTTGCGATGCTTGAAAAAAATCCGAATGCCTTAATTTTAATTGAAGGTGTGGAACAGTACCCGAAAGAGGGACATACCTGGGGCGAGCCGGATTCCCTGACCAATCCGCCATACTATCCGGGATGGTGGGGTGGTCAGTTCCGTGGTGTGAGAGAATACCCGATTGACCTGGGCAAATATCAGAGTCAGCTTATGTATTCTCCGCATGACTACGGTCCTGGTGTCTATAATCAGACATGGTTTCAGAAAGATTTCACGACACAGACACTCCTGGATGATTACTGGTATGATACATGGGCATTTATCAATGCCGAAGACATTGCGCCGTTGTTAATCGGTGAATGGGGCGGGTTCATGGACGGTGCAGAAAATCAGAAATGGATGACACTCCTCCGTGATTACATGATTGACAATCATATCAATCATACATTCTGGTGTATCAATCCGAATTCCGGCGACACCGGCGGACTGGTCGGTTATGACTGGGCAACATGGGATGATGACAAGTATGAATTATTTGAGCCGTCCCTGTGGCAGACTGCCGAGACCGGCAAATATATCAGTCTTGACCATGCGCATAAATTAGGCAGTTCCGGTCTGACGACAGCGGAATATTACCAGTCCTATGCAGATTCTGAGGGTAGCAATCTGGATGCAGGCGGAAAGACAGATCCGATTCCGGTAGAATCCAAGCCGGAGCCGGAAACATCTGAGATTCCGGAATCGTCCAGTGAAACGACTGAACCGGCAAGCAATCCGGAAATTCTCTGGGGCGATGCCAATGAGGATGGCGATGTGAATATCAGTGATGTCGTTCTGATGAATCGTGTCTATGTCGGGATTGATGAGCTGACAGACAAGGGCTTACTGAATGCTGACGTTGACCAGAGTGGCAAGATTGAATTGGCTGACTCTATGAACGTTTTGAAACTTCTGGTGCATCTGCTCGAACAGAGTGACTTCCCGATCCGTTAATCATTTATTTTAAAATCACACAAAGTCCGGTGTTCTGAGTATTTCAGCACCGGATTTTTGATTAATTTAAGGGGAGGTAATCAAATGAAATTTAATTTGCAAAAAATGATTTCTGGTGCTGTTGGTATCATGAAATCTGCTTTATACAAAAAAATTTTCGGAGCTGTCTGCATGTTGCTTGTTGTTGCAGTTGCTGTTATTTACTGTGGACAGATGATCGAAATAGCGGTGAATCTTAAAAATCCTGTTTCTGTGAATCCGACAGGGATGTTAAAAGAAGATCATGTAGTAATCGTAGATTATGAAAAATCTGCTGACTCTTTGTCTTATGAAGCAATCAGAGAAGAAATCACAGCATATTTTGATAATTTTTATGCGCAAAACAAGAACTTTTCTGTCAGATCCTTTACACCGGACGAACTCACAAATACGATCGGAACATGGGTAAACGGATATTTTTACAATGAACAATTAGTCTGGGTGCAACTGGCAACTTTTGGTGATCTACAGGAAAGATTTTCAGATTATTATATAATTAATAGCGAACTTGTTTATCTGGTATAGTCGATCTATTTGACAAGAGGAATAAAAAGTGGTATAATAGGAACATGAGTAAAAGCGTAGATTTAAGAGAAGCAGCAGTAGCATATTACGAAGAAGGACACACACTGGTAGAAACAGGAAAAGTGTTTAAGGTAGGAAAAACGACAGTAAGCAGTTGGGTCAAAAAGAAAAGAGAAACAGGTGATTTGCATAATAAGCCGCTGAACAGAGGCTTTAAAAAAATAGACCCTGAAAAACTGAAAGCTTATGTGAAGGAACATCCTGATCATACACAGAAAGAAATGGCGGAAGCGTTTGGATGTTGTAATCAGGCAATCAGTAAAGCGTTGCAACGATGTGGGATTACACGAAAAAAAAGAGCACACTTTACAAAGAACAGAAGCCTGAAAAAGTAGAAGCCTACCTAAAGGAAATCGAAGATATTCTGCCGGAAAAGATTGCTTATGTGGATGAAACTGGCATAGATACATGCCTTTATCGTGAATATGCTTATGCGCTTCGTGGAGAAGTGGTAACAGAAAGAATTGCAGGGAAGAAATTCCAGAGAACAAATCTTGTTGCTGCACAGTTGAATGGAGCTATTATTGCTCCTATGCAATACAATAGAACAACAGATGCACCACTGTTTGAATACTGGTTCAAACAGTGGCTTCTGCCGTGCCTTCCTGAAGATGTGATAATCATCATGGATAATGCATCTTTTCATAGAAAAGGAGAATTGTTTAAAATCGCAGCTCAGTATCATAGAAAATTAATTTTTCTCCCGCCCTATTCACCTGAACTGAATCCTATTGAGCACTTCTGGGCTATCTTCAAGCAATGGCTAAAAAATCACATCCAAGAATTTGACTCTCTTGATAATACCATCTCAGCTTTCTTTTCCTATTCTTAAGTGGAGTTACTATAACAAATTTTTATCGGCATGGCACTGAAAAGTCAACTGAAATGTTTATCATAGATGGCAAAGCCTGGGTATCTGATGGCAATGATGGATTTGTATTATATCCGGAATCTGATGCAGAAATAGAAATTTATGAAATCATAAGAAAAGAGCTGATAAATAATTCCAATTATTCTAATCATCCTATTTATTTTCGTAGTGATGACAGCATGAGCAATTATGAAAATTATCAGTATCCTAATTTTGATGCAACCACTAATTAACAGAAAATTTTTTCATGATGCAAAAGCGAAAATCGCAGATACTTAATAAAATTAAGAATTTTAGTATCAAAACTTAATTTTATTAATTATCTCCATGAATTGATTGACAAATTACCTGAAAAGTTGTAGAATAGGATTGTAATAAGAGTTCTTGACTTTATTTTGTTAATTTTGAACTGCATACAAAAAGCAACGACGCTTGAAACTGTGTCCGGCATTTTTTCGGGTACGGTCTGGGTGTCGTTTTTTGCAGTTCACAGAAAAAATTTAAATTCTAAATTTTAAATTTTACGAAAGGAAATGTTATTTGAATAACAAAATGGTGATTTATGATGGATAATTTTAAAACCATGCAGACTTATCCGCAACAGGGTCTGTATCATCCGCAGTTTGAACATGATGCCTGCGGGATCGGCGCAGTTGTGAACATCCAGGGCATTCCGTCCAGGCGTGTTGTGGAAGATGCTCTGCATATTGTGGAAAATCTGGAACACCGTGCCGGAAAGGATGCTGAGGGCAAAACCGGCGACGGCGTAGGCATCCTGTTGCAGATCTGTCATCCGTTTTTTTCGGAGATCATGGCACAGCAGGGCATTGATTTAGGCGAAGAACGAGATTATGGCATTGGCATGTTTTTTCTCCCTCAGGATGAACTCAAACGTCGTCAGGCAAAGAAATTGTTTGAAATTATCACACAAAAAGAAGGCATGGAATTCCTCGGATGGCGAGAAGTCCCGATTGTGCCGGAAGTCCTGGGAGAAATGGCACTTGACAGTATGCCGAGCATCTGGCAGGGATTTGTAAAACGTCCGGAACACTGTGAAAAAGGGCTTGCTTTTGACAGAATGCTGTACATTGCAAGACGTGTGTTTGAACAGAGTAACGAAAATACTTATGTGGTTTCACTCTCCAGCCGTACGATCGTGTATAAAGGCATGTTCCTGGTAACAGAGTTAAGAGAATTCTTTCCGGATCTGCAAAGTGAGAACTATCAGTCTGCGATTGCGACCGTGCATTCAAGATTCAGTACCAATACTACACCGAGCTGGCAGAAAGCACACCCCAACAGATTTATTGTGCATAACGGCGAAATTAACACGATCATTGCGAATGCTGACAAGATGCTTGCCCGTGAAGAGTCCATTGACTGTGAGATTTTAAGAGACCAGATGCACAAGTTATTACCGATTGTGGATGCGAACGGTTCGGATTCTGCAAGACTGGACAATGCGCTTGAATTTATGGTCATGTCCGGTATGCCGTTACCGTTGGCTGTGATGATTCTGATCCCGGAACCCTGGAAGAATAATCGAACAATGAGCCGGGAAAAGAAGGATTTTTACCAGTATTATGCGACCATGATTGAACCTTGGGACGGTCCTGCATCCATTCTGTTCTCAGACGGCGACGTGATGGGTGCTGTCCTGGACAGAAACGGACTTCGTCCGTCAAGATATTATATCACAGATGACGGATTTTTAATTTTATCTTCGGAAGTCGGGACATTGGATCTGCCGGCGGAACATATTCTGCATAAAGACAGACTGCGTCCGGGCAAGATGCTGTTAGTCGATACAAAGCAAGGCAGAGTGATTGACGATGAAGAATTGAAAAATCATTATGCCTGCCGTCAGCCTTACGGAGAATGGCTTGACAGCAATCTTGTCAAGCTCCGGCAACTGCATATCCCTAATAG
>CAMWJT010000111.1 GCA_947174625.1 uncultured Ruminococcus sp. | reverse complement strand
GCGCAGGATTTACCGGTTCCGGTTCAAAGACCGGTCTTGCAAAATAATATCCCTGAATCAGATCCACACCGCACTCAATAACGGTTCGCAGTTCTCCAGGCGTTTCTACTCCCTCGGCAAGCACCAGAATCTGCTTGGATCTGGAAATCCGGACTAAATTAGAAATAATATTCTTCCGGCTCATATCGCCGTCACATCCGCTGATAATTGCCCTGTCAATCTTGATTAAATCCGGTTCTAGCGTAATCAACGCATGTTCACTGTTGTAACCACTCCCGAAATCGTCAAGCGCTGTCATAGCATGCCATTTCTGGATACGAAGTTTTTTATTCTGTGTATATTCCGGATTGGCAGCTTCACTCTCCAGAATTTCCAGAACAATACAATCCAGAATGTCCGCATTGTCCTGTTCAATTTTTTCAATCACTTCCGGCGACAATTCGCAATTAGAAAGTGAATTGACAAATATTTTGGCATGTTCCGGAATATTCCCCAATAAACGCTGTTCCTGAAATGTCCGGAGCGCAAGTGTCCAGGTCATTTGTTCGATTTCATTCAGCTTTGCACCTGTCCGGGCAATCCGGATCAGCTCCATTGGCGAACGGAGTGTTTCCGACTGCGGACGCATCAATGCTTCATAACCGTAGATACTCCCGTCATGTGCAGAAATAATGCTCTGAAACGCATACCGGATCCGTTGTTCCTCAATAATCCGGTTCATTTCTTCCACACCGGTTACCAGAATCGAATCTTTGCTATAAGACGTAATATCAAATTCCGCAATATTGCCCTTTGTCGCATGCTTGACAGTATACATTGCAAAATCCGCATATTTAATCAGCATCTCATAAGAATTCGAGTCATCCGGATACCATGAAATCCCGGCACTTGCACGGATTTTATAATGTGTGCCGTCAGCAAGGATGCAATAACTTTTTACAAGCCGTTCCCGGACAATCCGGATCACTTCCCGGATCTCATCTTTGGAATCGAATCCATACAGAAAAATATTGAATTCATCTCCGGACATTCTCGCCGGGACTCCCTTGAAATCCCGGAAGCCTTTCAGGACGTTCGCAGCCGTCTTGATGTAATCATCCCCGAAATCATGTCCGTAAGTATCATTGACGTATTTCAGATTATCCAGATCAATCATGAGAAAAGCCGCAATTTTTAAATGCTCCGGATGATTGAATAATTCACCGACTTTATGATAATATGCACGTCGGTTCAACAATCCCGTTGTCAGATCATAATCCCGTTCATATTCGATCTTTTTCTTTTCTAGGATAGCCCCGGTAATATCTTGCACCAGACCTAAAATATTATGATGATCCCGGTGAAATGCAAATTTATACCATTTTGTAATATTTTTTTCGGTATCAACATGCTTGATTTCCAGTTCTCTGTTGATGATTTCATTGTCCAGAGAAAACATGCCGTCCAATCCTGCCTCGCAGTCTGTGCCGTCTGGCATGAGATAAGCAAGATATTCCTGGAATGTTTCAGCCGTCATGCTCATATCCCGCACAGGGAGCTGGTATAATTCATGCAGATTCAGTAATTTAATCAAACTTTCGCCGACATAAACGCTCATGGTGTCCAGATCACAGATAAAAACACCGATTCCCATATTGACCATGCTAATGACTTTGGACACACGGGATGCCTGTTCCCGGACATTGATCTGCAATTCTTCGATTGCCTGTGTCAGGGTATCAATTTCAGAAATCCCGGAAGAACGGAACCGGATAATCTGATTTTCTTCCGGCGGTTTTTCCAGTTCCTGCACGATTTTTTTCACCGGATTCGTTACAATCCTGTCAACCAGTAATGCCAGGAGAATCACCAGAACAATCGAAACGGCACTGGACATCAGCAGCATTTTTAACAATCTGGTATAGACGCTTAAAATTTTATTCCGGTCTGCAATGGAAATCAAAGCCCACTGTTCCCCCAGATAGGGCGACTGCGCACTGTACAGATCCATTAACTGGATATTCCCGACAGATTTTTTATCAGATGTTTCCCCGATGGGATAGACTTCGCTTTCGTCAATCCCCTCCATGAAGATCGTTTCCGGGTCTTCGACTAATCTGGTGAACAGAGAACCATAACTCACAAGGACAGAATAATGATTATCATGATTAAAATCTGCGCCGACCACATAGCAGGAACTCTTACTGAACGTATCATTAGACGGCATATTTTTCAAGATATTCTTTTCCAGAAAGCCGATGCCCATCACACCGTAGATCGTTCCGTCACTTGCAATCAATGGCAATGTATATTTGATACTGGGGAGCGCAGAATCGGAAATTTTTGAAAATCCGCTCCAATACCCCAGTTCACTCAGATTGGTACTGCGATATTCTCTTGCCGTTTCCATTGTCTTGTGATAAAATTCCAGTCTGTCCGGACTTTCACATGTACCGACATTGATCTGCGCCGTCCATTCATAATCCAGTGTAATATGATAACGTCCTGCGGCATCGGAATTCCCGGCTTCCAGTAACAAATCATTATTGGATGCCGTACTGCCGGAATACGAATCCATATCCCGGATGTAGATACCGGCTTTATTTTCCAAGCCATCTCGTGTATAGAGTTCCCCGGTATCTAAAATAATAAACGCATCATTTGCACCGGATACACGCAGCAGATAAATCAGACTCTGCGTTGCCTGCGCCAGAATATCCCGGCTGATCTGTTTATCCGTCTGCAAAACGGTGATGTCCTGCTGATTTTCTTCCAGGATCTGTTCTGTCACGCTGGTGATTGCCACGTCTGCCTGATACACTTCGGATGTATTCTTGAGGAACATATTTTCAATGTAATTTTTCCGGTTTTCTGTTTTTTCAATCAGCATGTCATAGGCATACTGCCGGACGGAACGAAATTCTCCGCTGATATATAATGCCCCGAACAGCGCCCCGATCTGCAAAGCTGACAGTGCCATCATCGGGACAAATAATTTTGCAGAAAACGAACTGGATAATTTTTTATTATTTTTATTTTTCATGTTATAAAATTTTTGATTTTTTTGATCTTCTTTTTCTTTCTCATCCGATTTCATGTTCTATCTCCCACCTCGCTTTTTGTAAAATAATTTAATTAATTTAATTTATTATTTCACAAGTTCTTCTAACGAAGAACAGAATACAGCAAACCATGTCTGAAAAGCTGCATCATCCGTATAACTGGTCAGGATTTCTTCCCGGTTTCCGCCATCCTGTATTTTTTTAAGCGCTTCCGCATAAGCGCTCTCGGCGCTTGTCTGAATATAATTCCCAAGATAGTCACGGGTTTCTGACGCTGTCTCAAACGGCTTCATTGTGTAAAACGCATAGTTGTTGACTTCTTCAATTGCAAATTCCAGTGACCGGAGTGTAATTTCATTGGCGGCATTTTCAGAATTCTGATTGATTTCAGAAATTTTCCCGAAATCATTGGCGGATTTTTTAACAGGCAGATACCCGGAATTGATCGAAAATTCAATATTGCGTTCTTCTTCTGTGAACCACTTCAGAAATACGGCACTTGCGTATTCTTTCTGTGCATCAGAACGAATGACGGACATTCCTGCACCCTGCTGGACGGCATACGGTTCTGCGTTTTCAAAATTAGGAACAGCCAGCACCATGCTTTCAATCGGATAAGTATAATCATCATTAATAGTTACTTCGGACGGATAATAAGCCGCTCCGGTTGTAGAACAGATAATCGCAATGGATTTGCCGAGTTTGACATCGTCGCTCCGGTAACGTCCTTGTATTGTATAATAGCCTTTGACATAGGGGACATAATAATTATCCCAGAGTCTGCGAACGGCAGTTTCATCAATCTGGAGAACCGGCTTGCCGGTCTCATCCAGAGATACAAATTCAGCGCCGAGCTGTTTTGCGCCGACGATCATATAATTGGCAACAGAATCCCGTCCGAAGAACGCACGTCCGTCATTGGGGACATCCGGTGTCAGCGCATCCGTATAAGTGTAATATTTTTCGGCGATTTCAGTAACGCCCTCCCAGGTCTGGAGTGCATCCGTGGTCACATTCTCAGCATCCGCAAATGCCTGCCAGTCCGTGAGATTGAGTATCATGACTTCCGTGCTTTTGGCAGTGGGGAAAATTTTGAGTGTATCATCGCCGGAAAATCTGCCTTCTTCTATATACGCATCGACATATTCGGCAAGTTCCTCATCTGTAAAATATTGTCGAATATCTGCAAGACTGCCGAGCTGGTCAATCGTATAAGCCGTTTCCGCATATGCTGTAAAAATGTCCGGCGGATCGTCAGCCCCGGCACTTCCTTTCACGGATGCAATCACGCTGTCGCTCAGTTCGGAGATGCTCCCCTTGGAATAGGCTTCTACAATAATCCCCTGTTGGAGACCGATTGTATTATTGAATTCCTGAACGGCTTTATCAAAATTGACCTGCTGGACACCGTTGTAATAATGCCAGACAGAAATGGTCACGGGTTCATTTCTGTCGATCAATTCCGCCTGGTTTGGAGAATCCTGTACAGAATCAGATGGCGCACCGCATCCGGACAGTGTCAACGTCAGTGACAGCAAGAGCGCAGGAAAACATCTGCTTGCATATTTCATAATAAAAAAACTCCTTAAAATTTGATATAATTTAATTATTTTTCAACATTCTGTAGAATACAGAACGGTTCGCATATCCCCAGTTAGATTTGTTATTATTATATCATTTTTTCAAGCAAATGTCAATGAAAAATCGTATAAAATATCTGAAAATGCAAACTTTTTTTCAACAGTCTGTAATAATTTCAGTAATTTTATTATTATAGATCTGTATCTTTCACCGTCACCGGCAGAACTTGTGCAAAAACGGCAAAAAATTTCACAGGGATATATTTATC
>CAMWJT010000110.1 GCA_947174625.1 uncultured Ruminococcus sp. | reverse complement strand
CCTCCACCCCCCGAAACATCAAACGACCATTTTCTGATAAAAAGATTGATCCGCTCAAATCAAATCCACGCAGACGGATGAAGAGGTTATCTGAACCAGTGAAAGACTTGACGATACGGGTAAAATCAGGATCTTGAATTTTTCGGATTCGCCCGTATCAGATAGCATAAAAAAATAAATATTTTTACAGGAGGTAGCTATGAAAAATAAATTCACGCCGGAGCTGATTGCAAAGGCACAGCAAACGAAATCCGTTGAGGAGCTTCTGACTCTTGCAGAAGAGAACGGCATCACACTCACCGAGGACGAAGCAAGGGAGTATTTTGAACAGCTCAACCAGTCCGGGGAGCTGTCCGACGACGAGCTTGACAGCGTTGCAGGCGGTGGCTGTGGCTCTTCTAAAAAGAAATTACCACAGGTCAACAGTTCTGATCTCTGCGGAAATTTCAAATGCAATCGTTGTGGCGGAAGCAGTTTCCCGCAATCAACACATCAGTGTTTTGGTGCCAGAATGGTAATGACAAATTGCTGTGCTTGTTGTAGTTATCATCTTTTCTCAGATAACAATGTTTACCAATGCAATTTTTAACACAGCTTGTACTTTGTTGTGCAAACACCCGATATTACAGGGAGGACGAAAATGAGCCGATATTTGTTAAATCCGAATATTGCACTGCGCTCCTGGTGGCTTGTGCCGTATGCGTACTACATAAAAGGGATGCGGGATGCAAAAGGACTGAAAAAGGAAGAATTTGAGTTTTTGTTACAATGCGACGGAAAGATAGAAATTGCAGATTCTCCGCTTGCGGAAAAATTCTTGCATATGGGGTTTATTGCACCTGCCAGGGACGGGGATGCATTGTCTGACTGGCAGAAGCACCTGGATTGCAACAACCGTTATTTTCCGGCTATGGAGTATGCCATCACAGGAAAGTGCAATTATAATTGTCTGCATTGTTTCAATGCCTCCGACAATGCACCGGACATGAGCGAATGGACGCTTGACGAAGCTAGAACAATGATAAAACAAGCGCAGAAATGCGGACTGAATGCGATCACTCTCACCGGCGGAGAACCGATGTTACATAAGAATTTTTTTGAAATTATCGAAGAAATCTACAAGCACGGCATGTATGTCATTGAAATTAATACCAACGGGTATTTTATCAATCAAGATACATTGGACAGACTGAAAAAACTGGGTTGTTATCCCATTATCAAAATATCGTTTGACGGGATCGGGCATCATGACTGGCTGAGAAACCGGAAAGGCGCAGAAGAAAATGCACTTGCGGCACTTCGTTTATGCAAAGAGAACGGTTTTGAAGTCTGGGCGCAGACGAATGTCCATAGACAAAATATAGATACGATACTGCCGACAGCAGAACTGCTTGACGAAATGGGCATTGATGAGATGCGCATTATCCGGACATCAGAAAGTCCACGCTGGAAAGAAAATGCAGGGGATGCCTGTCTGGATGTAGATGAATATTATACCGGGATGTATGAATTTACTGTAGAATACAGCAAAAAAACGCACAGAATGGACATTGATATATGGCAATTTCTGACAATTTTCCCTGGTAGCAAATCATTCCGGGTGCGTCCGGTGGAGTGTGCCGAGGGAGAATATCGTGACAGTCTGCCAGTATGCCGTGGAAACCGGGGAAAAGTTGCCGTTTCCGCCAATGGTAATGTCTATCCATGTCTGCAACTTTCGGGATTATATGATAAGAAAAAAGATTTTCTCGGCAATATCAAGACTACAGATCTTCAGACATTGCTCCAGGGCGGGAACTATCTGGACGAAGTCTGCACGACAGTAAAAATGCTTGCTGAGCATAATCCCAGATGTGCCGCCTGTGATTATTTCAAATACTGCGTGGGAGGATGCCGTGCGCTTGCCTACACGCTTACGGATGATAAACTTGGGAGCGATCCTGCAAAATGTGTATTTTTCAAAAAAGGCTATTACGAGAAAATCACGGCATTACTGGACAGTTGGAACAATCTTGCGCCGATCAGAAATATCAGAAAAGGATGGAATGATTTTGGAGCTGAAACAAAATGAACAATTTCTCAGAAAAGCATATAACAAAGCCCTCCTCCCCTGCATTCTGTCTGTATTGAGCGGCAATATCAATATACTTGCAGACGGAATCCTGGTAGGACAACGGCTCGGAACAAATGCACTTGCGGCAATCAATTTCAGTCTGCCTGTCTATCTGGTATTGTGTATCATGGGTTCTTTTGTTGTGTCCGGAACGGCAATCTGCGCTTCGGATGCCATTGGAAACAATCAGATGGAAAAGGCAAAGAAACTCTATCATATGTCAATATTCTGGTGTATGGCAGTTTCTATTTTGGTCACGATCCTGGGATTGCTCTTTCTGAAACCAATTTCTGTATTTTTATGTTCGGATGAGAACGTCACCGCATTTGTATCAGAATATACAGGTGTGACAATTGTCGGGACGCTTCCGAAAATCCTGATTTATATCCCATTCTGGTTTTTACGGCTTGACGGACGTAATGGACAGATTACATTCATGATGCTGATTATGGGCGGCGGAAACATTGTGCTGGATGTCCTGTTTCTGTATGTACTGGAAATGGGTGTATTTGGTACAGCGTTAGCAAGTGTTCTGTCGACTGCCGCCGCTTGTATTTTTGGATTTGTACGGCTGTGTGACAAAAAAAGCAGTTTTCCTTTCGGATTCTGTGTAAAATCGGATGATATAAAATTTGCAGATCTTGCCAAGGCAGGAAGTCCCTCGGCGATGAATAATCTCTTTCAGACATTGCGTGTATCTGTGATCAATGCACTTCTGCTTCATTATTGCGGCAGCAGTATGGTAGCGGCATTCACGGCAGTGAACTGCATCTCTGCATTCGGAGAGAGTGTTACAAGCGGTGTGCCACAGGCGGCATCTGCCATGCTTGGGATCTACAACGGCGAACATGACAATGAAAGCACACGGCTCTTAATGATGCGGCAGATCAAAAGCGGTATTCTGTACAGTCTGCTGTTTTGCATAATTATTATTTTGAGTGCTGACCTGATTGCTATGGCATACGGCTTGGATCTGTCATTGCGATTTGCATTGCTCTGTCTGTCACTGGGAATGTTCCCGGCATTAATCAATTGCATTCTGTCAAGCTATTATAATGTTTCAGGACGGACGATGTGGTCAAATATGATTATTTTTCTGCGAGTGTTCGGGATGTCCTGCATGAGCCTTTTTATACTGCTTTTTTCCGGACATGATCCGTGGCTGTTTCTGTTTTTCGGAGAAATTTTAACATTGCTTTTCTGGTGGATTGCAACAGGGATATTGCATAAAAATAATTCTCGTTTTCTGCTTCTGGATCAGACGCTTGAACGGTCTGGAAATGTGATAAATTTCTCAGTCAGCGGAAACGCAGAGGATATTTGTGATGCAAGCGGCAGAATCACGGATTTCTGCGAAAAAAATGGATTGTCTCCAAAGCAGACGATGCGCATTAGTCTTGCAATGGAAGAAATTATGACGCTGATTGTTGATAAAAATAAAAACGAGGGAAGAAATGAGATCGCAGTCCAGTTTGATTTGCGTGTCTATTCCTTGCAGGGTGTCATCGGCATACGCATCCGCTACGGCGGAAATGATTTCAATCCGCTTGCTTATGCGGATGATGATGAAGCATATATGGGAATTCGGCTGATTCAGAATATCTGTGAACAAACGTTATATCAGCGTACTTTTGGCACAAATACAGTACAGATTTTTGTGGAGGGCTAAACTACATGAAAATTGATTATGCGGCATTGGGAAAGCAAGCATTGGAACGGTTACGGTCGACCTGTGAAAATGTGGATGAAATTCAGCATGAAATGCTTCTGGAACTGCTGTACAAAAATCAGAATACGGAATTTGGCAGAAATCATCATTTTTCAGAGATCAGAAATATTGCGGATTTTCAAAGCAGGATTCCTGTTTCGGAATATCCTGATTATGCGGATGCGATTGCCAGGATCATAAACGGCGAAGAAACTATTCTGACAGTTGAAAATCCGGTCTATTTCTGCATCAGTTCCGGGACAACCGGCGCAGAAAAATATCTTCCGCTCAATGAGACAGATATTGCATTGCAATATCAATATGCTTATGGTACAATTTTCGGAATGGTTCGTGAATATTACAAAGAAATCCGGGAAGAAGAACTTTTCGGAAAAATATTTCAGATCGGTGAATTTGCAAAAACATCTATGCCGGATGGCAGAATGAATGGAATCCGTTCCGGCTGTGTCCACCAATGGTTGGACAGAGACGGCGGATTTGATGCGTCTGATTACTGCGTTCCGAAAAAAATTCTGTTCCCGGATACCCTGGAAGATCTGTTATATATCAAAGTACGGTTCGCACTTGCTGAACGGGATCTGACTGCAATCCACGGTGTTTTTGTGAATCGTGTTGCAGGTGTCATGGAATATATTCTTCACAATTGGGAGTTGCTGTTGCATGACATGGAATTCGGTTCAGTAAGTGTTGCCATCAGCGAAGAACAAAAAAAATATCTTGCCGAAAAACTGCCACCAGATCCCGAACGTGCAAGAGAATTACGGCATATTTCCCGTGAAGATCTGCATACAGGCATGATCCGGAAAATCTGGAAAAACATGAAATATATTCTCACGATCGGCGGAGAATCATTTTCTTATTATACCAAGAAATTATTGGAATATGCAGACGGCATCCCCATTCATCATTATGCTTATGCGGCTTCAGAAGGTGTCTTCGGTACGGCGGAAAAAATGGATGTGCCTGACAGATATATTTTGTTTCCAGAAGCAGGATTTTTTGAATTTCTGCCAATTAACAGCAAAATTAATAATAATAATAATACTAATATACTACTTTTGCT
>CAMWJT010000109.1 GCA_947174625.1 uncultured Ruminococcus sp. | reverse complement strand
TAAGTCGTCGGCAGCGTCAGATGTGGAGAAGAGACAGCTGCAAGCCAGGTGTCCGGATGTAACTTTATTTCCGGATTGCTTGCTGTCAGCAGTCGGAGGATTCAATCAAGCAAATTTTTTTATTAGGAGGATCTACAATGGGTGTAGTATCTATGAAACAACTGCTGGAAGCAGGTGTACACTTCGGTCACCAGACAAGAAGATGGAACCCGAAAATGGCTCCTTATATCTTCACAGAACGCAATGGCATTTATATCATTGACTTGCAGAAAACAGTCAAGAAACTGGAAGAAGCGTATCATTTCGTACGTGATCTGTCTGCTGACGGCAAGGAAGTTCTCTTTGTCGGCACAAAGAAACAGGCAAGCGAATCCATCAAAGAAGAAGCACTCCGTGCTGGTGCGCACTATGTGAATGCAAGATGGCTCGGCGGTATGATGACAAACTTCAAGACGATCCAGCAGAGAATCAAGAGACTGGAACAGCTCCACACAATGGCAGAAGACGGTACTTTTGCACTCCTGCCCAAAAAGGAAGTCATCAAGCTGAATCTCGAAATCGAGAAACTTGAAAAATTCCTCGGCGGTATCAAGAACATGAAGAAGCTCCCCGGTGCGCTGTTCATTGTTGACCCCCGCAAAGAAAAAATCGCTGTTGCAGAAGCAAAGAAACTCAACATCCCGATTGTTGCAATCGTCGATACAAACTGCGATCCGGATGAAGTAGATTATGTCATTCCGGGTAATGACGACGCAATCCGTGCTGTCAAGCTGATTGCAGGCACTGTTGCCAATGCGATCATTGAGGGCAGACAGGGTGCGGATTCTGCTGTAGCAGAGGCAGAAGCTGCAAATGCTGTAGAAGCTGTTGCAGAAGAAGCCGTTGCAGAATAATTATAAAATTTAAAATTTCACAGAAAAGAGGTCGTTTGTTATGGCTATTACTGTAAAAGATATTAACGAACTGCGTCAGATGACCGGTGCGGGCATCATGGACTGCAAGAAAGCACTCACAGAAGCAGAGGGCGATAAGGACAAGGCTGTACAGCTCCTGCGTGAGAAAGGTCTTGCCACACAGGCAAAGAAAGCTGGTCGTGTCGCAGCAGAAGGTCTGGCACTGGCACTTGTCAGCGAAGATCACAAGACCGGCGCTGTTGTGGAAGTCAATATTGAAACAGACTTTGCAGCAAAGAATCCGAAATTCAAGGAATTTGTAGAGAGCGTTGCTAAGACAGTTATCGCACAGAATCCGGCTGACGTGGAAACACTGAAAGCAACTGTCATTGACGGCGGTTCTGTTACCGTTGCAGAAGCATTACAAGAACTGTTCCTGTCTGTTCGTGAAAATATCCAGATTCGCCGTTTTGCAAGATTGACAGGTGACGCTGTTGTTGCCTATGTTCACCAGGGCGGACAGGCTGGTGTACTGACGGCTGCCAAGACAGAAGCAGGCGCAGTCCCAGCAGTTCTCGAAGCACTCAAAGACTGTGATTTCCAGGTTGCTGCAATGCATCCGGATTATCTGGTTCGTGAGGATGTTCCGGATTCCAGAATTGAGGAAGAACGTGAAATCATCCTGAAGCAGATGGAAGAAGATCCGGTTATGATGAAGAAGCCGGAACAGGTAAGAGCTGGCATTGCTAAGGGCAAGCTTGGTAAGATTTATTCTGAACTCTGCCTGATGGAACAGACATTTGTAAAAGATAACAAGATGACTGTGAAGCAGTATGTAGACAGCAAGGCAAAAGAAGCTGGTTCTGCTATCGAGATCACAGGTTATGTCTGCTTTGAACTCGGTGAGGGCATTGAGAAGAAGTCTGACGATTTTGCAGCAGAAGTTGCAAGCATGATCGGCTGATTAGATATTATTTTGTGATCTGAAAAGACGGCAGTTTTTTGCCGTCTTTTTTTAAAATTATAAATTTTTCAGAAAGGCTTTTGGAATGATGAAAGTGGTGCATTGCAAGTGGGAAATTGAATCTGTTGCAGGTGTGGAGAAAACAGGAAAAGTCGATATTCCGTTGATGATTCTTTTCATAATTCTTTTTCTTGTTGTTGGTGTAACAGGATTTGTCATTTTCCGGATCGTCCGACCGCAATCCAGGGATGAATTTTTGCATTATTTTCAGGAACATCAGCCGGAATTTGTCCGGATTGCGGAATATTTTGAGAAAAATCCGGATTTGCTATTCTCAGTCTGTGACGGCGATTTGCAGGATCTGGATTTGCTTGATTCGCCGGATCTGCAAAATACAATCCGTTCTATGCTGAATGATGGTATTATTTTTGAGATCCGGAATGTATCCGGTCAAGATGCAGAAATTTTGTTTATTGCAAATGATCTTCTGATCCGGAATCAAGAAACAATTGCGATTGTCTATGCCGATCAGATGCCTAAATCAGAAATCAGTTACAAGGGTGATTCTGTGGAATATTCTAATCAGTTTGAATCTCTCGGCGATAACTGGTATCGCAAGTATAGAGAATCCTGATATTTTAATTTTTTTTGTTTTCTGTGAGAAAAAGCTTGCAAAATGTTTCCTGATGTGGTATAATAATAAAATAATATAATTGATACTATATGAGTACACGAAAGGAGCAAGATTTTATGAAACAAAAAAAGCATGGCTCTGTGTTTGCAGGTCTGCTTGTGGTGCTTTTAATGCTTGTCGTTGTCGGGACGATTGCCGCAAATCTGATCTTTTCAGGCAGTCGGGTGCCGAAAATTGCAGGATATTATCTCTATTTGCAGGATTCTGATGAAATGTCTCCGGATGTCCCGGCGCAGTCGCTTGTTGTTGCACAGGCAGCAATTACGGGGGAGATTCACGAGGGCAACAAAGTGCTCTGCTATCTGGAAGACGGTACACTTGCGATAAGAAATATTTACCAGATTGAAGAAACAGAAGACGGTGCTGTAAATTATTATCCCGGCACAGTCCAGGAACAGGGGAATGATTTTGTGATTCCAAGAACGAATATTTTTGCCATCTGCACATGGGCAAGCACACAATTATATCAATATGTAAAATTTACGACTTCTATGACCGGATTACTGGCGCTTCTGGTTGCACCTTGTGTGATTTTAATTATCATGCTGCTTGTGAAAATGGCAAAGAGCGATGGTGATGACATGGAAGATGAAGAGTTTTTGTTTGAACAGTCTGAACCAACACCCAGAAAGAAAAAGAAAAAAGCGGCAGAACAACCGCTTTACAATCCGGATGCAGTACCGGTACAGGATTCTTTGCAGGAAAAGAAATCCAGCATATCCGAGAATTTTTCTGCCAAGCCTGTGAATGAGAATTCTCCGTATCAGAAAGCTGTCCAGGAACGAGAAAAAACGATGAAATTCCGTCGGCAGGAAATCGAGCAGGAGGCTTTGAAAGTACGCAATGAATCATTGCCGAAGAAGAAAAAGGCAGTAACACAGGTATATTCCACGGATGAGATTAAGTCAAAAGCACAAGAACTCCAGAATCAGAATAAAAATCAAACTCAGAAATCTGCAAAGCCTGAACCGAAACAGCCGACAGCATCAAAACCCGTGTCAAAATCTGCATCAAAACCAGTGTCAAAATCGGATACAAGACCCATCCCGGAACAGAATCAGAATCTTTTTGAGAAGTCTGCAACGGAATCTGTACCGCCTGTGCCGGTCATTCCGCAGGAGAAGAAAACAATGCCGAAGCCTGTTCCGAAACCACCAGAGAAGCCAGTATATCGGAGTACGAGTCCGAACATTGATGATATTCTCAATGCACCGGATCGGAAATCAACAGATTCTGCAAAATCAACTTCTGATTCACGGACGAATGCTGTTGCATCTAAGACAAAATCAGAGATTGCCAAGACGGATTCGATTGATGATCTGATTAAACTGTTAGAAAAGAAAAAAGGCGATTTATAATTAAAAAATCCAAAAAAGCCCGATAAAAGGGCTTTTTTGTCTGTAAATTATTAAAATTAAATTAAAATCAAAAATCAGGAGTAACAGAATTGTCCGTTGCCGATAAATTCGCAGATCAGAGAATCCGGTGTGATTTCTTCCGTCCGGATCGGCGCTGTATGCTCCAGAAAGTCAATCATGTCTTCCGTGATGGGATTCTCCGGCAGATTCTGGAGTGATTCTAACAGGAAATTCCGGTAGGCACATATTTCGTACGGCATGAACGTGTCAACATCATAAGTCGATCTGTATTTATACGGCATAATATACTTGTTTTCGCCGTCTTCGACACTGTGAAACATCATGAGCGTGTCCCGGAACGAACGCTTCCGGAACAGATAATCCCGGACAAGACGTCGCATTAACCGGATTTTGCAGGGATGCAGTTCCGTGCCGTCATTCCGGATTCTCGTCCGGACGCTGACATAGATTTTGGCTGTCCGGGAGTCTTTGAATGGAATCACATCCGGATTCAGACTGTGAATTCCCTCCAGGATAACCAGTTCACCGGGTTTCCGGTGCAGGATTTTTCCAGTGTGGATTCTGGTGGATTCTTTAAAATCATAAACCGGCAGTTCCACGGGGCGACAGTGATAAATTTCCCGGAGCTGTTGTGTAAGAAATTCGCTGTCAATCCGGTTGGGTGATTCCAGATCCAATTTTCCTTCGGAAAGCAGAATTTTTTCCCGGTCAGTCAGGGGACTGAAATAATTATCGAGAGAAAGCGTGTGTGTTTCAATGCCCCGGCTGTCAAGGATTTTTTCAATCATCAATGCAGATGTGGTCTTTCCTGAGCCGGATGGTCCTGATAACAGAATAATGGGTGTTTTCTCCCGGTTCATAGCGATATGATCCGCAATTTCCGATAATTTCTGCAAATATTCCCGGTTGGCAAGGCGGATAAAAGCAGCAGGATTTTCCGCCGCATGGACGTTGATATTATGTAACTGGATATAATTC
>CAMWJT010000108.1 GCA_947174625.1 uncultured Ruminococcus sp. | reverse complement strand
ACATCTAAAAACCCCTCCTATAATAATTAATATATAATTATAATAAATATTTCAAAATCAGATACCTGACTGTGATGCTTATTGTAAACCATATTTACAAATTTGTCAAGCCTTTCCGGTGTTTTTCTCTGTATTGTCTGAAATCCGGACAGCTTTTTCAAAAAAACTGGTAAAATATCCGGATTTCTTGAAAAATTTCCGGGATTTTTTCAATTCTCAGAATTTTTTTTGAAAAACTTGTAAAATTTTTCAGAAACACTTGCATTTTGATTTAAAATGCTGTATAATAAAAATAACGGACAAATCCGTTTCAGAATTTTAATTTATTAATTTAATTTTAGGAGGATGTTATTCATGGCATTAGTTTCTGCTAAGGACATGCTGAACAAGGCAAGAGACGGCAAGTATGCTGTTGGTCAGTTCAACATCAATAATCTCGAATGGACAAAGGCAATCCTGCTCACAGCACAGGAGTTGCAGTCTCCCGTTATCCTGGGTGTATCTGAGGGCGCAGGCAAGTACATGTGCGGCTACAAGACGATTGTCGGCATGGTAAAGGGTATGCTCGAAGAATTGAATATCACAGTTCCGGTGGCACTGCATCTGGATCATGGTTCTTTTGAAGGCGCAAAGGCTTGCATCAATGCAGGATTTTCTTCTGTGATGTTTGACGGCTCTCATCTGCCGTTTGATGAAAATGTTGACAAGACAACCAAGCTTGTGAATACTTGTGAAGTTCTGGGAATTTCCCTGGAAGCAGAAGTAGGTGCAATCGGTGGTGAAGAAGATGGTGTCGTTGGTAAGGGTGAATGTGCAAATCCGGATGAATGCAAGCAGATTGCAGATCTGGGCGTGACGATGCTCGCCGCAGGTATCGGCAACATTCACGGCAAATATCCGGAGAACTGGGAAGGTCTGAGCTTTGAGACGCTCGCAGCGATCAAGGAAAAAACAGGCGATATGCCGTTAGTACTGCATGGCGGCACAGGCATTCCGGCTGACCAGATCAAGAAGGCAATTTCTCTGGGTGTTGCAAAGATCAACGTCAACACAGAGTGTCAGCTTGCATTCCAGGAAGCAACAAGAGCTTATATCGAAGCTGGCAAGGATCAGCAGGGCAAGGGCTTTGACCCAAGAAAACTGCTTGCACCTGGCTTTGAGAACATCAAGGCAACAGTCAAGGAAAAAATGGAGCTGTTCGGATCTGTCGGCAAGGCAAACGACTGATTCTTCATTCAGAAATTTTGATTAAAAAATCATCCCTGCTGTGAATTTCACAGCAGGGATTTTGTTATTTAAAATAGCAATATAACTGGCATGAGATCATGCCATTGTAGAGCTTTCTGCGTTTGTCGGCTTTCCTGCCGAAATACGCTTCAAATTCCGTGTCACCGGATATGATGTATAACGGATTCTGCAAGACTCTGCCCATTGTCTGATAGATCTGCCGGGCTTCTTTCTGTTCTAACATTCTCTCGCCATAAGGCGGATTGCAGATCGTGATTGCATCCGGGATTGACTTGAAATCTGAAATATTTCTCTGCTGTACCCGGATGTGATTTTCAATCCCGGCTTTTTTCGCATTCGCCATCGTGAGCGCAACCGCATCCGGATCAAGATCCGATCCATAGGCGATAAAATCCACATCCCTTGTAATCAGATCTAACGCTTCCGTCCGGGCATCCTGCCAGATTTTACGATCCATGCAATCCCATTGCTCCGAGATGAAACGCCTGTCCAGTCCCGGCGCAATGTGACACGCACGTCTTGCCGCTTCAATCAGGAATGTACCGCTTCCGCAGAACGGATCACAGATCACAGAATTGCTCCGGATTCTGGCAAGATCGAGAATCCCGGCGGCAAGCGTTTCCCGGATCGGTGCAAGATTGGAATTTCTCCGGTAACCTCGTTTATGGAGTCCTGCTCCGGAAGTGTCCAGATAAATGCTGACCTGATTTTTCAGGATCATAAATTGTATCTGGTGAAGGCTTCCGGTTTCCGGTAAAAATTCACTGGTACGATATGCTTTCTGTAAGCGTTTGACAGCGGCTTTTTTCAGGATCTTCTGACAAGCCGGGATGCTCTGCAACTGGGAATTCAGAGAATGCCCCTTAACTGGAAAAGCATCTTCCCTGGAGATAAATTGCTCCAGGGGGATTTGAAACATGCCGTCAAACAATTCTTCAAAGTTCTCTGCGTGATATTCTGCAAGCAGGATCTGGACACGTTCTGCGACGGAGAGATTTAAATTTGCTTTGGCAAGCGTTGTAAAATCGCCTGACCAACTGACCCGACCGTCCTGGACAGTAATATTCTGTCCTCCGATCCGGGAGACTTCAAATTTCAATATTTTTTCCAGTCCGAAATGACAGGGAGCGGAAAACCGGATTGACTGATTATTCATGCGTACACTCGCTTTCTGTATCTGTATAAGATGCGTTATAAGAATTAGAATTATAAGACTTTCTGTTACCTCTGGAAGAATAGTTTTTACAACTTGTGCAGACAGGTGCGTTGGTAGATTTCCAATAACCTGTTTCGCCTTTGGGACAGTAAGCCCCGGCAATCATGCCTGTATTGGAGCAGATCGGTTCTGCAATGACAGTATCACATTCCGGATAAGCCGCATCCGATTCCACATTATTGGCATATTCACCGATGATATTATACCACATCTGAGCGGAATTGATGGAAGTGTCCAGTTTTTCACGGTTTTTATAACCGATCCAGACACCAGAAACGAAATCTTCCGTCAGTCCGATAAACCATAAGTCGTCCCAGTTCTGTGTCGTACCGGTTTTGCCGACAACTTCCTTATTGGCAAGCTGTGCAGCTCCGGCAGTACCCTGTGCAGAAACAACGTTTTTCATCATCCGGTTCATGACATAGGCAGTTTCCGGATCAACCGCTTCATGCGGATGACCGTCATTTTCATAAACAATCTCATGATTACCCTGTTCCAGTCTGCTGACGATATGCGCTTTATAATACGTTCCGCCGTTACCATAGGGGACATAAGCATTAACCATGTTCTTGACTGTCACACCATAAGTCAAAGCGCCAACACTCAAAGGTGACAGGTTCTTATCTGATTGTCCCTGCGGATTTAATTCTGTCAGTTCCAGTCCCATTTTTTCTGTACTGAAACGGAATACAGCATCCGGTGTCAGGGTATCTACCAGTCTTGCAGAGATTGTATTCAAAGATTTCATCAATCCATAATAAATACATTTGTTATCATAGGAATAGTTAGAAGAAACCGAGTCGGAGCTATAGTTCTTCGGCCAGATACTGCCGTCAGACATTGTCAGACCGGAGTCCTGTAATTTAGAACCCCAGTGGAATTCATCCGTGTAAATGCCGTAGCCATAGCCTGCAACAGGTTTGATCGTAGAACCTGGCTGACGGGTTTCCCGGACGGCATAATTCCAGACAAGAGAATCTTTCTTTTCGCCGACAGCACCCACGCAAGCCAGAATTTCTCCCTTGTAATTCATCGCAACAAAGGCACTCTGTGGATAGATCACTTCGTCAAGGTCGTCGATCACGCCGTCGCCGTTGGTATCTTTATATCTGGCAGAATTCCGGGTATTAATTAAATTATTCAGATCCAGATATTTTTCTTCGACATATTCCTGCATTTCTTTGTCAATCGTCACATAGATCTGATAACCGCCTGTGTTGATTCTGGATAACGCTGTCTCACGATCAATCGCATAAGTGTCCATCAGATAATCTTCTACTTCGAGAATTGCCGCATCGACAACCCATGATGTGATAGACTCTTCCGGGTCATAGTCTTTTGCTTTCAGTTCGGGGTGCAGTTCTTTGTATTCGTCCGTATCTGTGTAGACAATATGCTCTACCAGTGCGCTTTGGTATTCATCATAGGAAATTGCGCCATGATCGTACATCTGCCAGAGTACATATTCCTGACGTTCCCGGTTTCTGGCACGTCCGGTGTTGACCCATTCGCCTGTGAAATCGTCTTTGTAGCCTGCAAACGGATTAATAGAATTCGGAGACTGCGGGATTGCCGCCAGGACGGCAGATTCTGCAACGGTCAGATCCTGGACGTTCTTGCCGAAATATTTGATTGCCGCCATTTCGATCCCGTTGGAAGTACCGCCGAAGCCGATATAATTTAAATACGTCTCAATAATTTTCTGTTTGGAATAATTTTTCTCCAGTGTCATTGCCCGGAACACTTCCCGGATCTTACGGGAAGGCGATCTTGTGTCTTCTCCGGTGATGTTCTTGATTAACTGCTGTGTAATCGTAGAGCCACCACGTTCACTGTCCCAGAAATGCAATACCATGTTGAGACATGCGGCAATGGTGTTCTTGTAATCCACACCGTCGTGCATGTAGAATCTCTCATCTTCGGTATAGACAAAGGCATCAATTGTATGCTGTTGGATCTTATCAATCGAAACAGGGATTCTCTGCACGGTATTATTGACCTGGTAGAGCGTTTCCAGTTCGCCGTCTTCGTCATAACCATAAATATTGGTATTATAACTCAGTTCCATTTCTTCAATTGTGACCGTAGAAGCTTCATCCATAAAATCCAGAATGTAGACAGCGACAGCGGCGGCAACAATTGTCCCTGTAATCATGCAAATCAGGAAAATGGAAAGCAATGTCGTCAATAAAATAGAGAATAATTTTTTGACGACCCGGAGTTTCCGGCTTGGTTTTTTCTTTTTGTGTTCCTGCTTTTTACCGGATGCAGGATTGTTTTTATTGGGCATAGCATCAGAAATCCTTTCTTAATTAAATAATTAAATTTTTAAAATTTATTTTTTCATTATTATAGCACAGAAATCAGGATTTGTTAAGTCTTTTTTTGAAAAAAAATAAAATTTTATAAATTTTGATAAAATTTCCGGAAAATCCGGAAGAATTCCCGAATAATTCAAACA
>CAMWJT010000107.1 GCA_947174625.1 uncultured Ruminococcus sp. | reverse complement strand
TTTTTTTTTATTTAATTTATTAAAATATTGCTCCAGAAACGGAATCCATGCAATCCCCATGAAAAAACTTGCCAGTGCCGGACAGAATACGGCAATCACTTGCAGCCAAACAGGCATCATGTGTAAAGCGTTTCTATCATGTTCTCCAGGTGCATCCCATGACTTGCCTTGAATAGAATCACGTCACCATCCCGGAGCGTTTTCCGGAGCTGTTCTGTCAGGATTTCCGGATCTTCCGTGCAGAAAATCTCCACAGAATCCCCCGCATGTTCCGCAATGTGCCGGGATGCCGTCCCATAACAGAACAGCATGTCAATCCCGGACTGCTGTACCATTTCGCCGACTTTTGCATGCAGTTCCGGACTCATCTCGCCGAGTTCGAGCATATCGCCAAGCACGGCAATTCTCCGCCCGTTCTCACAGGGATAATTTCCCAGAACCCCAAGCGAAGCCTTCATAGAATCCGGACTTGCATTATAACAATCCGCAATGATAGTCTGTCCGTTTTTTTCCATGATATTCTGTCGCATGCCAGTCGGCTGATATTTTGCAAGTCCGCACAAGATTTCCTGTTCTTCCATCCCGGTCAGAATACCAACCAGATACGCCGCCAGGGCATTTTTTACGTTATGTTCTCCGATTGCCGGGAGAACGGCTAATAATTTCTTGTTCTCATGGCAGATTGTGAATGTCGTCACACCATTTTCTTCTTTGATGTCTTCTGCCAGGACATCCGCCGCCGGATTGCTCTGTGTCGAGAACAGATAAACCGGTCTGTCCAGTTCCGTCCGGAGCGTGCATAATAACGCATCATCTGCATTTGTGATTAATGGTGCATCTGGTTGCATGCCGTCAAGGATTTCTGATTTTGCTTTTTTAATGCCTTCCTGTGATCCCAGATTTTCCACATGGGAAAAGCCGATATTGGTAATCACTGCAATGGTCGGCTGTGCGCTCCGGCTCATGTTGGAGATCTCCCCAAAGTGATTCATACCCATTTCGAGAACAGCGGCTTCATTGGATTTGGTAAGTCCCAGAATTGTCTTAGGCATGCCGATTTCGTTATTCAGATTTGCGTGTGTCTTGAGTGTATTAAATTTTTCAGCCAACACACAGGCAATTAATTCTTTCGTTGTCGTCTTGCCGACACTTCCGGTGACAGCAACGACAGGGATTTCAAATTTCCGGCGATAAAGATTCGCAATCGCAAGCAATGCTTTCCCGGTGTCCGGGACAACCAGACAAGGCAGATCATCAATCTGCGTATCCGTCACAGCGGCAACCGCACCGGATGCAATTGCCTGCCGGACGAAATCATGCCCATCAAAATTCTTTCCCCGGAGTGCCAGGAACAGACTCCCGTCTGTAAGTGTTCTTGTATCCGTACTGATCTGTATAATTTTCGCATCAAAATCAATTTTTGTATGCAGACATGCTGCAATTTCTTTTAAATCTAACAATTCCATAATTCAGAAGAAAACCTCCCATAATTTTATTGCTCTGAATTTTTCAGGATTTCTGCGACAACTTCCCGTTCATCAAAATGCGTGTGATAATTATTCGAAAAAATCTGATAATCTTCATGTCCCTTCCCGGCAAGGACGATGACATCTCCCGGCTGTGCTGTCCGGATGGCATGTGCAATCGCTTCCCGGCGGTCTGTGACAATCTCATATTTCACAGCCGGATTGTCTTGCAGTCCTGTTAAAATATCCTGAATAATTGCATCCGGATCTTCGTCACGGGGATTATCCGACGTGATGATTAATCTGTCAGCGAATTTTGCCGCTGCCTGTGCCATCAACGGACGTTTTGTGCGATCCCGGTTGCCGCCGCATCCGAACAGACAAATCAAATCATGTTCTGTGTAGAGCTTGACATTCTCCAGAATGTTTTCAACGGCATCCGGTGTGTGAGCGTAATCGCAGATCACAGAAAAATCCTTGCCGGTGGGAATGACTTCACACCGTCCCTTGACACCGGGACAAGCCTGTAATGTCGGGAGAATCTCTGTGCTTTCCAGTCCGGCAAGCCGGCATGCAAGATATGCCGCCGTCGCATTGGCAATGTTGAAATATCCCGTCATGTGCATCCGGATTTCAGAACCATTCAGCAGGAATGTTGTGCCGCTGGCTTTGACAGACACCGGCTGATACGCATAATCCCCGGATTTGCCGTAACTGTATTTTTCGCAGGTAATTTCATCATACAGACGCTTGCCGTAATCATCATCTGTATTGATAATTGCCCGGTCACAGACAGTAAACAGCATTTTCTTTGCCTGATAATAATTTTCCATGGTCTTGTGATAGTCTAAATGATCCTGTGTCAGATTAGTAAAAACTGCCGTATCAAAATGTGTCAGTCCAATTCGTTTCTGGACTAATCCGAACGAAGAAACTTCCATCACGACTGTATCACAGCCACTCCGGTACATTCTGTCATAGAGTGTCATCAGATCAAATACCATAGGTGTAGTATTATCCGTGTGCAGAATCTCGTCACCGATCTCATTCTGGATTGTGCCGATCAGACCGACTTTGTGATGATTTGCCGTTAAAATTGCCTTGATGACGTTTGTAATTGTTGTTTTGCCGTTTGTTCCGGTCACACCGATGAATTTCATTTTGCGTTCCGGATGGTCAAACCAGGCAGCACATAATTGTCCATAAAATTCCCTAGAATCCGGTACGATCATCTGCCGGTCTCCCAGTCCCACATCATGTTCTGCAATGACAACTGCCGCACCCTGTGCAACTGCCTGTTGTGCGACGGAATGTCCGTCGAATGTTTCGCCCTTGATACAGACAAAAATACAGTCTTTCTGGACTTTCCGGTTATCATCTGTAATGCTTGTGATTTCCTGATCCGGAATCTGCATTTTCATCCGGTTTTCTGATTCTAATAATCTGGACAATCGCATAACTCTATCCACTCTTTCTTAAAATAAATTAAATTAATTAAAATAAATTGCTTCATTAGCCACTCTGGTCATTGACTACATAATCCAGCCGGATGACTGTGCCGGCTTCTACAAATGTCCCCGGTTCTACGGACTGATCCCCTACAAGTACATCTGTTCTGTCCGTGGATGCACCCTGTGAAACATAATTCAATCCTGCTTCTGTCAGTAATTCGCTGGCATCGTCTGCCCGATATTTCATCACATTGGGAACCTGAATCATCTCCGGTTCGTAATTTTCTTCTGTATACAGAATAATCTTACCGCCGGCAGAAACCGTGCTCCCGGTATCGGGACACTGTGAAACAATTGTATTGCCATTGCCCTTGATTTCATACCGTAAGCCGAATTCTTCCAGTGTCTGTTTGGCACTTGCAATGTCCGCATCACGAAGCTGTGGTACTGTTACATCCAGTTTGGCATATTCTTCACTGGTATATTCCGGATAATATCCCAGATATGGCAGTGCCTCTGCCATAATGTCCCTTGCATACGGCGCAGTGACTACAGAACCGTAATAATTAATGCTCGGATCTGGTTCATCTGCCAGAAGTAACATGACAATTTCCGGATCATCCGCAGGAGCAAAGCACGCATAAGATGCCACATACTGCATGTTGTCATCACTGTACTGGTCAAGTTTCTGGGATGTACCGGATTTGCCGCCGATTGCATATCCCTTGATGTACGCATTCGAACCGCCGTTATTATCCACAACGGCTTGCAACAGCTCCCGGACAGTTGCCGAACTCTCTTCGGAGATCACCTGGCGTTTGATATTGGTATTAAAATTCTTGATAATATTGCCGTCACTGGAGACAATCTTGTCAACAACATGGGGTTCTACCAGGTAACCGCCATTGATTGCCGCCGCAATCCCGGTTATCATCTCCATAGGCGTTAATTTATTGGACTGTCCGAATGCACTGGATGCCAGATCGACAATGCCTAAATCTTTTTCTTCCCGGTAGATACTGGATGTTTCGCCGGGCAAGTCAATCCCGGTCTTTTCTGTCAATCCGAACGCATCAAAATACTGGGAAAATTTATGAACTCCCACACGCAGACCGACTTCAATAAATGCCGGGTTGCAGGAATTTGTCAGTGCTTCGGAAAATGTCTGTGCGCCGTGTCCGGCTAATTTATGACAATGAATCGGCTTGGGTACACCTGGGATTGGGTAAGCACCATTGCAGAAGAAAGAATCCGTTTCCGGATTGACCACTTTTTCTTCCACCGCCATTGCCGTTGTGAAAATCTTGAATACAGAACCAGGAATATATAATTCTGTAATGGCTTTGTTCTTCCATTGCTGTTCTCTTGCAGAAATATAAGCTTCCTGATATTCTTCTTTCGGGAGCATCTGCAAAGCTTCATTTGTCGCCTGGTCATAGATCATGGGCGGATTATTCAGGTCAAAGCTCGGATAAGTCCCCATTGCATAGATTGCCCCGGTTTTCGCATTCATGATAATCCCGCAGGCACGGTTGCGGACTCGGAATTTTTCACACATGGCTTGCAGATTTTTTTCCAGATAATACTGCAACGTCGAATCCAGTGTTAAATACAGAGAACTGCCGTCCTCCGCCGGATAAGTTGTCGAATACCGGTAAGGCATCTCTTTGCCTCGGGCATCCGTTGCAGACAATACTCTGCCGTTTGTGCAGGAGAAATATTTATTATAATTATATTCTAATACATACTGTCCCTCGCCGTCGCTGTTGGTGAAGCCGATCACCTGGGCGGCAAGTTCATTCTGCGGATAATAACGTTTTGTGTCTTCTTCTGTTTTGATAGATTCTAATCCGTAATGCTCCACATATTCCATGATTTCATCTGCGATATTTTTTTCTACATATCTCATATCCTTCAATGTTTCTTTTGGATAATTAGATGTTCTTGCCATCCTACACACATATTCGCCAAGGATCACCATATCTATTAATTTTTTCTTAAACAATTCAATTTGCGA
>CAMWJT010000106.1 GCA_947174625.1 uncultured Ruminococcus sp. | reverse complement strand
CTGGTTGTCTCTTAGTTGTGTATAAGAGTCAGTTATGGCACTCTGCATAGAGAAATGCAGAGTGCCAAATTAAAAATTGATAAAATGGAGCTGATAGCATGAAAGTATTGATGATTAACGGCAGTCCGCATGCAAAGGGAAATAGTTATATTGCACTGCATGAAATGGAAAAAATCTTTTCAGAGAATCACATAGAAACGGAAATTGTCCATGCAGGAAACCAGGCTGTCCGGGGTTGTATCGCCTGCAATTCCTGCATGAAAAACGGATGCTGTGTGTTTGATGATCTTGTCAATGAGACGGCACCAAAATTGGAAGCGTGTGATGGTCTTGTCATTGCCAGTCCGGTTTATTATGCTTCTGCCAACGCAACATTGATTGCATTTCTTGACCGTTTGTTTTACAGCACACCGTTTGATAAGACCATGAAAGTCGGCGCAAGTGTTGTTGTAGCAAGACGGGGGGGATTGTCTTCTACATTTGATGAACTGAACAAATATTTTACAATTACCGGGATGCCGGTTGCATCCGGACAATACTGGAATAGTATTCATGGCTGTATGCCCGGTGAAGCAAAGCAGGATGCAGAGGGATTACAGACCATGCGCACTCTGGCAAGAAATATGATGTTTCTGATGCAGAGTATTCAGTTGGGCAAAGAAAAATTCGGACTGCCGGAAAAAGAAACGCATCTCCAGACAAATTTTATTAGATAATTATTATTAATTATTAACGGCATCACGCATGGTAAAAATAACTTCCTGCATGAGTTTTGCCGGGGATTGTCCAGAAATTAATTTTACACCGATGTAAGGCTTTCCCGTGCAGATAAACAGAATTCTTCTGCCGTATTTCTGGGATAATGCCGTGATCTGTTCCGGTGTGGGCGATTCTGTATAAAATTGCAGACTGGCATTTCTCTGCGTGATTTCTGTAATCCCGAATGCCGCCGCAGAATTCCGGAGTAAAGAAATTTTAATCAAACTTGTAATCGCCGTTGGCGGTTCGCCGTAACGGTCAATTAATTCATCCAGTAATTCTGATTCGTCATGTTCATCATGAACTGTTGCAATTTTCCGGTACATGTCAAGCCGGGACGCATTGCTTTGAATATAGTCTTCCGGGATGTAAGCTTCCATCTGGATGTCAATCATGCAAGAGGAAACTTTCGGGAGCTTTTCGCCTTTGATATTGGCGATCTCTTCGTTGAGCATCTGCATGTACATGTCATAACCGACAGTTTCCATGTGTCCGTGCTGTCGTCCGCCGAGAATGCTCCCGGCACCACGGATTTCCAGATCACGCATGGCAATCCGGAAGCCTGACCCGAACTGCGTAAATTCTCGCATGGCTTCCAGTCGCCGGGATGCGATCTCTGACAGGACTTTATTGCGCCGGAACAGGAAATACGCATAAGCTCTCCGGTTGGAGCGTCCGACACGTCCCCGGAGCTGATAAAGCTGACTTAAGCCGAAATTATCAGAATCTTCAATAATTAACGTGTTCACATTGGCAACATCCACACCGGTTTCAATAATCGTTGTGCAGACGAGAATATCAATTTCACAGTCTAAAACTTGTTGCCAGATTTCAGAAATTTCAGATTGTGATAATCTGCCATGTGCTGTCGCAATCCGGGCATCCGGGAACATGTTCCGGATTTTCTCTGCACAATGTGCAATGGTGTCAACCCGATTGTGAATGTAATAGACCTGTCCGCCTCGTTTTAATTCACGGGAAATTGCCTGTGCGATCAGACTTTCCTGGTATTCTGTGACGTAAGTCTGCACCGGATAACGATCTTGCGGCGGATCTGCCAGAACGGACATATCCCGGATGCCGGACAATGCCATGTTCAGCGTTCTGGGGATCGGTGTTGCAGAAAGTGTCAGAATATCAATCCCGGCGAACATTTCTTTGAATTTTTCTTTATGTGCCACACCGAAACGCTGTTCTTCGTCAATTACGGCAAGTCCAAGATTGCAGAATTTTACATCTTTCTGGACAATTCTATGCGTGCCGATTAAAATATCAATCTTGCCTTTCTCCAGATCCTGGAGAATTTTTTTCTGTTCTTTGGGGGTGCGGAATCGGGACAGCATTGCAATCCGGACAGGCATCTGATCAAATCTCTGGACTGCCGTCCGGTAATGCTGTAAGGCTAAGACTGTCGTGGGCGCAAGAATGGCACATTGCCGGTTACTCAGAACGCATTTCATTGCCGCACGGAATGCAACTTCTGTCTTGCCGAATCCCACATCACCACATAATAATCTGTCCATCGGGCGAGGACGTTCCATGTCGGCTTTGATCTCCTGAATACTCTGGAGCTGGTCTTCTGTTTCGGTATAGGGGAAGCGTTCTTCAAAATTACGCTGAATTTCGTCGTCCGGATAAAATGCGTAACCTTCACTTTTTTCACGCTTTGCATAGAGCTTCATGAGTTCTTCTGCCATGTCCCGGACGGCACTGCGGACGTTCCGGCATGTTTTCTGCCACTGCGGAGAGGATAAACGATTTAATTTGACAGTATTTTCATCCTGTGCGCCGATATATTTTGAGACAAGATCCAATTGTATGACAGGGACATAGAGTTTTTCTGTTCCGGCATATTGGATCATAATGTAATCTTTGGCAATGCCTTCCATTTCTAATTTTTGGATTCCCAGAAATCTGCCCACTCCGTGCATGGCATGTACAACAAGGTCTCCCGGATGCAGATCAGAAAGTGTCTGGATTTCCATGCCGGTTTTATGTTTATGCCGACGTTTCCGTGCGGTGTGCATTTTGGTCTGGACAATCAGCGCCGTCTGGTTCTCCGGATAAGAAAACCCACTGGAAATGCTTCTTGCTGTTAATAGCACTGTCCCAGGCGGACAGGAATCTGCTTCACCATCAGCAATCGCACAAGAGATATTGCTTTCCTGGAGATCCTTGGCAAGAATCGGGAGCGTCTTCTGACTGCCAACGGCTAACACAACACGATAATTCCGGGAAAGATAATCTTGCAAATCTTCCAGTAATTGCCGGATTTCACCGCCCCATGCTGCATTCTGCATTGCTTGGATGGTGATGATTTTCCGGAACGGGATTCTTTCACTGCCTTGCAGGAACTGGCTCAGATAGATACAATGCCGTGATTCCAGCATTGCTTGCAATGCCGGATAATCCAGTAAATTCCCGTCAAGATTCCGGCAGAGTGTGCCGTCTTCATAGAGTAATCTGAGATCTTCCCGACGTTGTGCGGAAATTCCCTGTGCATGACGGTGAATGTCTGTAATTTCTGAGAGCATGACTGTCCCGGTGATATAATCAAGCAGGGTTGCCGTCTGATCCGGATAAATCAGAGTATAATATTTGTCCAGATTCATGAGTGATAAGCCGGATTCCAGTCGTTCCAGATCGTGTTCCAGGTGCGCTTGTATCACGGATTTTTGCTTGCTCCGGAGTTTTCCGGAAAATTCCCGGATTCTGGCTTTTAATGTCTCCCGATTGCAGAGCAATTCCGATGCCGGAGCAATCTGTATTTTTTCCAGATGTTCCGTCCGGCGCTGTGTTTCGGGATCAAAATAAGAGATGGTATCAATTTCATCCCCAAAAAATTCCATGCGGACGGGGAATCCGGATTGTATGGGAAATACATCCACAATGGCGCCACGGATGGCAAACTGTCCTTTTCCCTCAACGGTTTCACATCGGGAATAACCGGCATCCAGAAATTTTTGAATTAATTCATGCTGTTCTATGAGTGTGCCGGTTTCCAGGACAATCTGAGCGGAAGTCAGGACATCTGGGGGGATTGTCGGCTGTAAACAGGATTCAATCCCGGCTGTGATGATCCGGATTTGATGCTGTGTGACGGCATTCAGGACGTGCAGACGTTCCTGTTCGTATTCTGTCGATTTGCTTTCCGTATCTGTGAATAAAATTTCTCTGGCAGGGTAGTGCATGGCAATCCCATCACCGTGCATGGCATTGAGATCTTCACAGAGCTTGACGGCATCGGATTCTGAACCTGTGATTAACAGGTGGATGCCGGGATGATTGGCACAGATAGTCAATGCAAGCTGTGCTTTGTGGATGCCGGAAAGTCCCGCAATGCAGATTGGCAGTTCTCCGGAGCGGAGCGAATCCGAGAGTCTGTCCCAGTCGGACAGCTCCTGAAATGTATCGGTAAAAAATAGCATGTTTCACCTCAAAAAGTTTGAAAAGTTTAAAAAATAGAAAATTATAAAATAGATTTTTAAATTATTTAAATTAAGCATTATATAAATTCATGGCTTTGTCTGTTTCAGAATTGACCATCAGTTTCAGACATTCACAGGCATTTGCGCAGGAAATCTGCATTTGTGTCAGTTCCTGTTTCCGGAATTTGCTTAATACCCAGTCCGCAAGATTCATGTTCGGATTGGGCTTTTTGCCGACTCCTAATTTGATTCGCAGAAAATCTTCCGAGCCGGTCAGTTCAATAATGCTCTTGATGCCGTTGTGACCGCCGGCACTCCCTTTCCGCCGGATTCTTAATTTCCCCGGTGCAAGTGAAATGTCATCATAAATGACAATTAACTGTTCTGTTGTTAATTTGTAAAACTGCATTGCTTCTGCAATGGCTTCTCCGCTGTTGTTCATGTAAGTTTGTGGTTTCAGTAACAGACAACGCTTTCCGGCAAGTGTCAGGATTGTATAATAAGACTTGAATTTGTATTGATTGATCTCAATTTCTTCTTGCTGTGCGAGGGTGTCCAGTGCCATGAATCCGGCGTTATGCCGTGTGTTCTCGTAAGTCATGCCGTAATTGCCAAGTCCGGCAATGATCCATTCTGGTTTACCGCCCGCAGGTCTGCTCTGTTCTAACTGTGCAAAAATATCCATAATACCCATTTTAAGACATCTCCTGTTTATTATTAAATATTATTTAATTATGATTAAATTTTTTAA
>CAMWJT010000105.1 GCA_947174625.1 uncultured Ruminococcus sp. | reverse complement strand
GACGTTGACCAGAGCGGCAAGATTGAATTAGCCGATTCTATGAATGTTCTCAAGCTTCTGGTGCATTTATTAGAACCGTCTGACTTCCCGATTCAGGCATAATCTAATTTGCAATTTATAAATTATAAATATATCTGATCCGGGTTATTCTCATATAATCCGGATTTTTTTGCTTTTTTCCGGAATCCCGATTGACAAATTTCCGTTTTTGTGGTAAAATCTCTATAGGTGTGTATGATTATTTTTTTTTCTGCTTGGAAGGAACTGCAAAATTTATGGACTATTTTTCAATTATGGGCGACTCTATCAGTACGTTTGTCGGCTCTCAGCCGGAAAATTACAGAGTCTATTATGACTATGAAAATCTGAAAAGAAATGCCATGCGCTCCCTCGGCGACGTCTGGTGGTCAAAGGTGATTGCACACTTTCACGGCATGCTCTGCCTGAACAATGCCTTTGCCGGAAGCTGTGTCGCCGGGAAAGCTTTCCCATCCGGGAATTGCACACAGCGCACGGAATTGCTCCACAACGGAGAGTATGCGCCGGAGTATATTCTGATCTATATGGGAATCAACGACTTCGGCAGGGGCGTGCCGATCCGGGGACGGCGTTTTTTTCGCAAAAATCCCATCTATTTTGAGGATGCCTATACCCTCATGCTCCGGCGGATCAAATGGAATTATCCCAGTTCTGTCATTATCTGCGGTACAGTCGCCAGGACGTATCATGCCAGAATTCCAAATTGGAAGTTCCCGGAGAAATTTCAGGGGATTGCTCTGGAAGACTATAACGAGACGATAAGGCTTGTCGCAGAAAAACAGAAATGTCCGGTAGCGGATCTGTCAGCCAAAAAAATTTATTATGAAACGCTCGACGGCACACATCCCACATTGATCGGACATGAAGAACTGGCGCAAGGATGGTTAGCATGCTTGCAGGAAATTTTGTAATACTCGCAAAGAAAGGGTTTTATTTATGATTTTACTAGATGAATTAAAAGTCGAAATGAACGGCTACCGGAAAGAAGTCGAGGAACTCGGCGAAGTGCTGGATATTAAAAATGCACAGCAGGAAGTGAAACAGTTGCAGGAACAGGCAGCACAAGAAGGATTCTGGGACGATCTGGAAAATTCTCAGAAAGTACTCCAGAAAACCAAACAGCTCGAAAACAGGATTGCCGATTATCAGAAAATCCAACAGCGACTGGATGATATTCTGACCATGATTGAACTGTGCATGGAAGAACCGGACGAGGACATGCAGAATGAAATTGTTGCAGAGATTGCCGGATTCAAGCAGGAACTGGAAGCCAAGAATCTGGAAACGCTTCTGTCGGGCGAATACGATTCCAAGAATGCAATTTTAACATTTCATGCCGGCGCAGGCGGTACAGAGGCACAGGACTGGGCAGAGATGCTCTATCGGATGTACAATCGCTGGGCAGAACGTCACAATTTCAAAGTCGAACTGCTAGACTATCTGGACGGCGAAGAAGCCGGGCTCAAAAGTGCCTGTATGATGGTGTCCGGTGAGAATGCCTACGGTTATCTCAAATCAGAAGCCGGTGTACACCGGCTTGTCCGGGTGTCTCCGTTTGACGCATCCGGCAGACGGCACACATCCTTTGCCGCACTGGAAGTCATGCCGGAAATTGATGAGAGTATCAGCGTGGACATCAGACCGGAAGACATTGAAACGGAATTTTACCGTGCAAGCGGTGCAGGCGGTCAGAAAGTCAACAAGACCAGTTCAGCCGTCCGGCTGATTCACAAGCCGACGGGATTGGTTGCATCCTGCCAGACACAGAGAAGTCAGTACCAGAACAAGGATTATGCCATGAAGATGCTGATCTCCAAACTGGTAGAAATCAAAGAGCGGGAACATCTGGAAAAAATCTCGGACATTAAGGGTGTTCAGAAAGAAATCGGGTGGGGCGCACAGATCCGGTCTTATGTATTCATGCCGTATACGCTGGCGAAAGATCACCGGACGAATTTTGAAAATGGCAACATCAATGCTGTGATGGACGGCGATTTAGATGGTTTTATTCATGCTTATCTGAAATCGCTCTCACACGGAACGTTAGAGAATCATTAAAAATTTAATGATATAAAATCAAAAACATCTGCATACAAATGCAGGTGTTTTTGTTAAAATACACAAAAAATATTTTTGATTTCTGTCGAAAATAGGATTGACATTTTCAAGAAAGCGTGCTATACTTTAATTAATAATTAATTATTACGAAAGGATGATGCGTCATGAAAAAATCCAAAAAAATTCATGCATTTCTTGCCGCTGTTCTCTTAGTGGCGACAAGTGCTTCTAGTATTTCTTCGTCTGCCTATGTGCCAAGATTTAAGGAATTCAGTGAGGACACCAGATTTGTCACGTATGATGGTCTGCAATATGCGATTGAAGGTGACCGGGCAAAAATCATTGGCGCAACCGATACAAGCGTTACCTCTGTTACCATTCCTGCGGAAATTGAGGGATTGCCTGTTGAGTATCCTTATTTTAACTGTTTTCAGGATTGTCCGAATCTGACAGAAATTCTGGTAGATCCGGAAAATAAAGAGCTTAAAAGCATTGACGGCGTTCTGTTCCGTAAAGACATGGATTCATTGTGTATTTATCCCTGCGCCCGTGAGGGAGATGTCTATGTTTTGCCGGATGGTATATCTACGATAGAGACAAATGCTTTTAGTTGTTGTACAAATATAAAAGAAATTACAATGCCTAGCAATGTATATATTGGTAACAAAGCATTTGAAGATTCTTCTCTGGAAACATTCACAAATCCGATTCTTATGAGAACCGGTGGTGGAATTGACGGATGTCGGCAATTAAAAGAATTAAATTGGGCAGATTCGAGCGGAATGAACTTACCACCTAAACTAATTGGACTCACACTAGATAGATTTCAGAATTTAGAGTCTCTCATTGTTCCTGAAAATTATACTTCTGTGGATGCATATGTCCTGCTTTCTAACTGTCCGAATCTAAAACAAGTTGTACTGCCCAGTGGTGATTATGGACAGGGGATTATATTACGCAACTGTAAAAATCTGGAGTCTTTTTCCATGTCGGCTTCTACAATCAGTGAAAAATTTCATCTGTATGGCTGCGACAAAATAACTTCCCTGGATTTATCAGATATTACAATTGACAGATCAGGTTTGGATTTTGGATTCTATGTTGAAAATTGTGCCACACTGGAAGATGTACAGTTACCGGATGCGATTGATTACGAAATAGTAAACTGCCCGAACATTTCTTCACTCTCTTTTGATTCCGAAAGAATTCCGTATCTCAAGTTAGGAGATGGGAACACCAATTTAAAAGATTTGTATTTTTATAATAAAGATGTGCGGTCTGGTAATATCAAGGTTCTGGATTCGGAATCTACAAACAGTTTCCAAGATCTGGCTGACATGGACATTACCATTCATTGCCGGAGAGCTAGTAAAGATTTGCAGGAGATGTGCGAAAAGTATGGCATTCCTTATATGATCCTGGAAGATGAAGTGACCCTCGGCGATACCACCGGCGACGGTGAACTAGATATTCGAGATGTTATCATGACCAATAGAATTTATGTCGGTGTGGAAAAAAGCAAACCCTCCCGGATTCTAGGCGGTGACTTTGACGGCAACAAAAAATTAGATCTGTCTGATTCTATGCGGATTCTGCGGAAACTGGTCGGACTGGATGATGAAATAAAATTGAATTGAATTAAAAAATCCTCTGGAGCGTATGTTGCGCAGACAGAGGATTTTTTTAAATCTATTTAAAATTTAATTTTTTACCCGCTTTTTGAAACAAAGCGATGCCAGTAATCCGGCGAGCAATGCCGCTGTAATCCCTCCGGCGGCGGCACTCATCCCACCGGATAAGATTCCCAGTGCGCCTTTTTCTGCTACGGCATCCCGGACACCTTGTGCCAACAGATGTCCGAAGCCCGTCAGCGGAACGGATGCTCCTGCCCCCGCAAATTCCACAAGTGGTTGATAGAGACCCACTGCCGACAAAATCACACCTGTGATGACATACGCTGTCAGGATTCTTGCCGGTGTTAATTTTGTATAATCTATCCATAATTGCCCGATGGCACAGATCACACCGCCGACCAAAAAAGCTTTGCTTAATTCCATAATAATCTGCATGAAATTTCACCTGCATTCTGATTTAAATTTTAATCTTAATTTTAATTTACTCGCTCCGGATCTCCACCAGATGACAGATCCCCGGAATGCTTTCTCCCTGTTGTGGGGACATCGCAGACAGCAATGCTCCTGTTGCCGCAAATAAAATCTTTCTGAACGTGTGATCCTGCAATTTCGGCAGGAAGTAACCGCACAAAATGCTTGCAGAACATCCGCACCCCGATCCGCCGGCATGCGTATCCTGTTGTTGATCATCAAACATCAGACAGCCGCAGTCCTGGTGGACTTTTGTCAGATCCAGATTTTGCTTCAATAATAAGTCAATACATAATTCTGACCCGATTTTTCCAAGATCTCCGGTGATAATCGCATCATAATCTTCCGGGCAAGTCTTGGTATCGCCTAAATATCTCTGGATCGTATCAGCCGCCGCCGGTGCCATCGCCGCCCCCATGTTCGTGGCATCCGTCACCCCCAGATCGTTGATTTTTCCGATACAACCTCCGGCAAGATATAATCCGGGATTTCCGGGATTTTCGGAATTTGCCGGATCAGAAGACACAATCACTGCCCCGGATGCCGTGCATGTCCACTGGGATGTGGGGGTTCGCTGTCCGCCGTACGATAACGGAAACCGGAACTGACGTTCTGCTGTAGAAAAATGTGAAGATGTGACCGCAGCCGTCCGGAACGAATAACCGCCGTCCACGAGAATCCCGGCTAATAACAGACTTTCCGCCATGGTGGAACAAGCACCGTAAAGTCCGAAAAACGGTATGCTT
>CAMWJT010000104.1 GCA_947174625.1 uncultured Ruminococcus sp. | reverse complement strand
CGAATTATTCTGATTCGCGCTCGTGACAGTCAGAACGTGAAAATTTCTCCGGGACTGGGTAGCTCTCTTCACTCCGGGATGGCGACAACATCCGGGCGGCTTTCATGATTCCCTCGCCACAGCATTATGATCTGACAATCTGTGTCTGCATGGATCATGCAAATATAGATTCTGAAAATTTTTCAGTGACGAATGCATTGCTCCTGAATCAGCAGAAAATCGGAGAATTTACGATTACAGAACCAGAACGCTTTGTCCGGGTGACGTTTCCGGGGATCTATCTCCCGGCAGGACAGGCGGATCTCTCGATCCAGATCATAGATGGCAATATATCCCTGGATTATTTTGAGATCTCTAATCATACAGAGTTATATGCACTAAGTTATCAGAAACAGGATGCTTTGAGCAATTCGAACGCTTCGCCCGGTGCAAAGCAGTTAATGCAATTTCTGAAACAGAATTACGGCAAGAACATTCTATCCGGACAATACGTCTCCAACGGACAGAATCCTGAATTAGAAACAATTTATCATGCCACGGGAAAATATCCGGCAATCCGGTTCTGCGATTTATATTCTGAAAATCCTGAAAATACGATCCATGCTTGTGAGGACTGGGCGGAACGTGGGGGAATTGTCGGATTACTCTGGAATTGGACTGATCCGGATTTTCCGCTTGCGGATGCCGTACCGTCAGGGAGCATTGACGAGAACGGGACTTCGATTCATTACCAGACGGACGCAGCCATGCTGACAGAAGTTGAAATTACGCAAAAATTACAATCCGATCAGATTTCACAATCCTGTGCGCAGATTCTGAGGGAGATTGACCAGACAGCAGAAATCCTGAAACCATTAGCAGAACAGGACATTCCGGTATTATGGAGACCGCTCCCGGAAGCCGGTGGCGGATGGTACTGGTGGGGGGAATCCGGTGCAGAAGCTTACCGTTGGTTATGGGATGTACTTTACCGGCGACTGACAGAATATCACGGATTGCATAATTTAATCTGGATCTGGAATGGACAGGATGCGAATTACCTAGTGAATCCGTCGCAATATGACATTGCCTCTCTGGATGTTTATCTGAATCCGGAACAGGAATTCAACAGTCGGTATGAACAGTTCCTTGCATTGTATCACATGACGAAAGGTAAAAAACTGCTTGCACTGAGCGAATGTAGCAGTCTGCCGGATGTCAATCTGATGTTCCGGGATCATGCCATCTGGAGTTTTGCGGGACTCTGGCATGATGATTATCTGCATGAAATCGACACAGAAAAATTAATTGCTTATTATAATTCAGAAAAAGTGATTACACTAGATGAGCTGAAATATTAAAAATATAATATAATAAAAATATAATAATAGAGTGAGTGATTGATTTATGAATAAACTATCAAAAAAAGAAATTTTAAAGCGTTATCTGTTATTTATCATCAGCTTATTTTTTTCAGCGCGCGGTGTGGCATTCTCCAAACATGCGGAACTTGGTGTCTCGCCGATCTCATCCGTTGCCAATGACCTGAGCTGTCAGTTTACGGCACTTTCCCTCGGTACATGGCTGATTATCTGGAATTGTGTGTTAATTCTCGGACAGATTGTCTTATTAAGAAAAAATTTTAACATCATCCAGTTATTGCAGATTCCCTTGTCTTTCGTGTTCGGTTGGTTCACAGATCTGGGCATGTGGATTGTCAGTCCCATCCCCGTGAATTCTTATCCGGTACAGCTCCTGCTTGTCCTGATTGGTATTCTGATTATGGGCTTCGGGATTGCATTGTCTGTCATTGCCGACGTGATTTTAAATTCCGGAGAAGCCTTTGTCAAGGCAATTTCGGATACATTCCGGAAAGAATTCAGCAATATCAAAATCGGATTTGACATTTCCTGCGTGGTTCTGGCACTGGGATTATCTCTGCTGTTTTTTGATTTTCGGATTGTCGGCACAAGAGAAGGGACAGTCCTTGCGGCAATTCTGACGGGACTTGTTGTAAAATTTTTCACCAAACGGCTCACAGCGCCTGTGGAGTTGCTGTTAAAAAAATAAACCTGATTAGAATCCATTCAGCCGGACAGCTCCCGGCTGATTTTTTTTATTTCCGGATTTTTTCAGGAAATCCGTCACAGCTACTTGCATTTTTCTCTGAAATCTGTTATAATAAAATTAATTCTGTCAATCTTAAATTCATGAGGAGGATTTTTATATGAATATTGCTGTTGCGCAATCCGGTGGTCCTACCTGCGCCATCAATGCCAGTCTTGTAGGGGTGTTCAAACAAGGATTGCTGACCAGGGAAATTGATGCGATTTTTGGTTCTATCAACGGAATTGAAGGCATGATCTACGATAGATTATTAAATCTCAAGAGCGTGATCCGGACAAATGAGGATATGGAACTGCTCCGGCAGACACCGTCCACAATACTGGGATCATGCCGTTATAAATTGCCGGATTATGAAGAAAATCCGGATATTTATGAAAAAATTCTGCATACGTTAAAACTGCACCGGATCAGCGTATTTATCTACATCGGCGGTAATGACTCTATGGACACGGTCGTGGCACTCTCCGGCGATCTGGACTCTGTCGGCTCGGCCAGCAAAGTAATTGGTGTTGCCCAAACTTTTGACAATCATCTGCCAGTGACGGATCACACACCGGGCTTCGGTTCTGCATCTAAATACGTTGTGACGACTGTACAAGAGATTATCCGGGACAGCAGTGTTTACAGTCTGCCGTCCGTGACAGTGATCGAGATCATGGGCAGACACAGCGGTTGGCTCACGGCATCTACTTGTATGCTTCGGGCAAACGGCGAAGAAGCTCCGCATCTGATCTATCTTCCGGAGACGGATTTTTCTGCGGAACGGTTTATTGAAGATGTCCGGAAAGAAATGGCAAAACACAAAGCCGTTGTGGTTGCCGTCTCTGAGGGAATTGCTCTAAATACGGAAGAATCTGGCATTGCAGAGTTTCAGTCCGGCGCAGTGGATAATTTCGGACATAAATATTTATCAGGTGTCGGGAAATTCCTGGAACGTCTTGTTTCGGACAAAATCGGCTGTAAAGTCCGGTCAATTGAATTAAACGTCATGCAGAGATGTTCTTCTCATATCTGTTCCAAGACGGATATTGATGAAGCGGAACGGATCGGACGGCATGCACTGCGTACGGCACTGGACGGAGAAACCGGCAAAATGATGTATTTCCGACGTGTCAGCAATATGCCGTATGCCGTGACAATCGAGATGACGGATGCTTCTAACGTTGCCAATCTTGAAAAGAAATTCCCGAAAGAATGGATTGCACCGGAAAAAAATCAGATCACAGATACGGCAATTAACTATTTTCTGCCGTTGATCCAGGGCGAAGTGGATATTTACCGGAAGAACGGCATGCCGGTACATTTCCACAGACCATTGCAAGTAAGATAATTTGGGAGTTAATTTATGAGTTTTAATTTTCAAAAATTAAAAGAACAAATTCTGGCAGAGCTTGGCATCTACAAGAAATCATCTGAACAATTCAAATATTATATACGAGACTGTGAAGTCTATATTACAGGTTATGCCGGGATAAATCTCTCAAAAAATTCTAACAAGAAGCCTGTCACAGAAATCCCGGCATATATTGACGATTGTCCGGTTGTATCACTTGCAAATTTGCAGGAAGTACCGTTCACCGGTGAAATCAGAATTCCGGAGACTGTCCGGGAGATCTGCGACATGTGCTTTGAATTTCAGAATGATATTACAAAATTCGTCATCCCGGACAGTGTGCAATCTATCGGGGAGCATGTATTTTGTTTCTGTGATGATCTGGAAGAAATTATTTTTCCGGATTCTCTGGAAAAATTGTCTCTTGGCATAGCGTCAGACTGTGATCAGCTCCGACGTGTGCATCTGCCGGCGCATCTGAAAGAAATTCCGGAATGTTTCATGAGTGGCTGTCCGTCTCTGGAAGAAATTGTAATTCCCGAACAGGTAGAAAAAATTCTGGACTATGCATTCTATGACTGCGAACATCTGAAACATGTAATATTACCAAAAAATTTAAAATATATCGGCAAAGTTGCTTTTTCGAGCTGTCCGGAACTCGAAAAGCCGGCAATCCCGGACGGCTGTGAAGTACACAAAGACGCATTTAATTAAATAAAAATAATTTTTCATCAGGGGGAATTTTTTAACTATGGTTAGTCTGAAAAAATTCAGAAGTCACTTGAATTTTTATAAATTCCGGCGGAATTTCAGCATCACGCCGGACGGTTTTCAGTATGTCATTGAAAATAATGAAGTATTTATCAAAGGATTGAAGAAGAAAAGTCATCCGGAAGAAATTCCGGCATATATCGAAGATCTTCCCGTTGTGTATCTTGCCGGACTGCATAATCTGCCGCTTGCCGGAGAAGTCAGAATCCCCGATACTGTCCGTGAACTGGAGTGGGCAGTTTTTAACGTCCAGGAATCTGCGACAAAATTCATCCTGCCGGAAAATCTTACCAGGATTGATGAGCATGCTTTTGCATGGTGCAAATCCCTGGAAGAAATTGTTTTCCCGGATTCTGTTACCAGTCTGGGACTCGGTACAGTCATCAGTTGTAAGAAATTAAGAGCCGTCAGACTGCCGGAACATCTGGAGGAGATCCCTGATTTTTTTGCAAGTGGCTGTACGGCACTGGAAGACATCACAATCCCGGCACAAGTTTCCAGAATCGGCGAAATGGCATTCAATGAATGTGTCAGTCTGAAAAAAATCATCCTGCCGGACGATTTAAAATATATTGACAAATACGCATTTGCAGGATGTACCAATCTGGAATATCCCGTCATTCCGGCACAATGCGAAGTGCATCCGAAAGCATTTCATGCGTAAAAAAATATTCCTCAGTTCTTAAAAACTGATGATTTTTTATAAAATTCAAATAATTAAAATTTAAATCCAATATTTTTGATGTACTAGTGTTAT
>CAMWJT010000103.1 GCA_947174625.1 uncultured Ruminococcus sp. | reverse complement strand
GTGGTAACATTCACAGTCTCTGCGGATAATGATGACCTGCCGGAATCCGTGACAAGATATTTATAATTATTATAAATATTCAAAAATCCCCAAAGCCGGTTGCACAGATAGCCGGCTTTTGGTGAAAATCTGCTGATTTTTCTAAATTTTTGAAAAACACTTGACAAATCCGTTTTTTTTCGCTATAATAATATCTGTGATGCTTGATGCGCTTGATGTTCTTGAAAGAATCGAGGAAGATGAATTATGATAATGCAGATCAAGAAAGTCCTGAATATTCCTGGTACTTGTGAAAAATTTGATTTCACTGTGCCGGATGAACGCCTTGCACTCGTGCACAGTTGTGAATTTGCCTCGCCTGTACAGGTCATTGGCAGTATAGCCAATCACGCTGGTGTTGTTACACTCTCCCTGCATATTTCCTTTTCTTTGCTTGTCACCTGTGACCGTTGTCTGAAACAGACTGTACAAGCGTTTTCTTACCAGCCGGAACATATTGTCGTGAGACGTCTGGAACATCCGGAAGAAGACGAAGAAAATTATATCATCGCAAAAGCGGAAAGCATTGATCTTGCAGAAATCGCTTTGTCCGATCTGTTGCTGGAATTACCGACTAAAATGCTCTGCAAAGAAGACTGCAAGGGCTTGTGTCCGGTATGCGGCTGTGACAAAAACACGACAGAATGCGACTGCATGAACCAAATAGTATTTATTTGAATCATCACCCGGAGGAGGTGTCCCGAAATGGCAGTACCAAAGAGAAAAACTTCAAAAGCAAGAAAAAATAAGAGACGCAGTGCAGTCTGGAAGCTCGATGCCCCGGCAATGTGCAGATGCGACCACTGCGGTGAGCTGAAAGCTCCGCACAAAGTCTGCAAAAACTGCGGTTTTTACAAAGGCGTAGAAGTTCTGAAGATGGAAGTTCTGTAAGAACAGAAACAGGCGGAGAGAGGCAAGACCTCTCTCTGTTTTTATTTTATAATTTTCAGAAAGGCGGTGTAGTCTGAATTTGACTGAAATTACTGGCGTGATCCGGAATTCTCCGGCAGAAAAAGCCGGCATCCGGATCGGCGAATTTTTAATCTCGATGAATCAGCACCCCATCAGGGATGTTCTGGATTATATGTTCTACGCATCGGAAACGGAAATTTCTCTTGTGATTCAGGATCAGGAACAAAATCAGCGTGAAATTAAAATCCAGAAAGATGAGTATGACGATTTAGGACTTGAATTTGCAAGTTTTCTGATGGATCAGAAACAAAGCTGTCGTAATAAATGCGTGTTCTGTTTCATTGACCAGATGCCCCCCGGCATGAGAGAGACATTATATTTCAAGGACGATGACGCAAGACTGTCTTTTTTACAGGGCAATTATGTCACACTTACCAATATGACACAGGAAGACATTGACAGAATTATCCAGATGAAGTTAAACATGAATGTTTCTGTCCACACAACCAATCCGGATTTACGCTGTCAGATGATGCAGAATCGTTTTGCAGGTCAGAAATTAGAGTATCTCTGGCAGATGGCAAATGCCGGCATTCAGCTGAATTGTCAGATTGTCTTGTGTCCGGGACTCAATGACGGTGCAGAACTGGAACGGACACTTCGGGATCTGGGGAAAATGCTCCCGCATCTGACAAGCGTTGCTGTCGTCCCGGTGGGATTATCAAAATTCCGGGAGAATTTATACCCGTTAAAAATATTTGACAAAAAAACTGCCGGAGCGACAATTGATCTGATACAACGCTATCAGACGGAATTTTTAGAAAAATTCGGCACAAGAGCTGTGTTCCCGTCTGATGAATTTTTTCTCCTTGCAGAAAGAGAAATCCCGGATGCAGATTACTATGAAGATTATCCTCAGTATGAAAACGGCGTGGGGATGTTACGATCGCTTGCGGATGAACTTGAAAATGCTCTGGAAGATTTTGCGTATTCTGAATTTCCGGAACAGGCAATTAAAATCTCGATTGCAACGGGTGTGAGTGTCTATCCGTTTCTGAAAAAACTAGTCCATAAAATAGAACAGAAATTTCCAGGATTGACATGTCAGGTTTTCTGTATTAAAAATTATTTTTTCGGCGAGAGCATCACTGTCACCGGATTGCTGACAGCACAGGATATTATCACACAGTTGAAAAATCAGGATCTCGGCGAAAAATTATTATTATCCTCCAGTATGATCCGCAAGGGAGATCCTGTATTCCTGGATGATTACACAATCCAGGATGTCGAAAAAGCATTAGATACCAGAATCCAGATTGTCAATAATGACGGTTATGATTTACTGGATGCTATTTTAAATTAAATCTAAATAAAAAACAGGAGGGAATTTTTATGCCTTTACCAGTTGTTGCCGTTGTCGGCAGACCAAACGTCGGAAAGTCCACGCTGTTTAATAAGCTCGTCGGACAGAGAATCTCTATCGTAGAAGATACACCCGGTGTCACCCGTGACCGGATTTATTCAAAATGCGAATGGAGAGAGCATAAATTCATGGTAGTAGATACCGGCGGTATCGAACCCAGAGAAGATGATAAAATGCTCACGCTCATGCGACAGCAAGCAGAGCTTGCCATCTCTCATGCGGATGTGATTGTATTTGTGACGGATGTGCGAACTGGTGTCACTGCAAATGACTATGCCGTTTCGGACATGCTCCAGAAAAGTGGCAAGCCGATTGTACTTGCCGTGAACAAATGCGATACACTCGGACAGATCCCCATGGAAATCTATGAATTTTACAATCTCGGAATCGGCGAACCGTTCCCGATTTCCTCCGTTCACGGTCACGGCACAGGGGATATGCTTGACGAGATTATCAGCCATTTTCCGGAAGATGCCAATCAAGATTATGACGAATCCGATATTAAAGTTGCTGTGATCGGCAAGCCGAACGCCGGGAAATCCTCTCTGATTAACCGGATTGCCGGAGAAGAACGGGTGATTGTGTCCGATATTGCCGGGACAACCCGTGATGCAACGGATACAATCATAGAACGTGGGGAAAATCGTTTTGTATTCATTGATACAGCAGGCATCCGGAAAAAATCCAGAATTACAGAACGTGTGGAACATTTCAGCGTGCTCCGTGCGTATATGGCAGTGGACAGAGCGGATGTGTGTGTGATTATGATTGATGCGACTGCCGGCTTCACAGAACAAGACTCCAAAGTTGCCGGGTATGCACATGAACAAGGCAAAGCCTGTATTGTAGCGATTAACAAATGGGATGCGATTGAAAAAACAGACAAGACCATGCAGGAATACAAGAAAAAACTGGAAAATGATTTCAGTTTCATGTCCTATGTGCCATTTATTTTCATCTCCGCAAAAACTGGTCAGCGTGTGGAAAAATTATTTGAATTAATCCATCATGTTCATGAACAAAATTCCATGCGAATCAGCACAGGCATGTTAAACGACGTTCTGGCATATGCCGTAGCAAGAGTTCAGCCGCCGTCAGACAAGGGTCGCCGGTTAAAAATCTACTATATGACACAGGCATCTTCCAAACCGCCGACATTCGTATTATTCGTCAATCGCTCCGACCTGTTTCATTTTTCTTATCAGAGATATATTGAAAATCAGATCCGGACAACATTCGGACTGGACGGGACACCCATACGGATGATTATCCGGGAACGCAACCGGAAAGACGATTAATCACGGAGGCTGTATTTATTATGATTTTCTTAGCATGTGTCATTGCATTGGCACTTGGGTATCTGCTTGGGAGCATTAATTCTGCAATCCTGACAGTGAAATTACTCAAGCATGAGGACATCCGGAATTTCGGAAGCGGCAACGCAGGATTGACAAATACACTCCGTTGTTTCGGAAAAGGCTGTGCAGTCCTGACACTGATCGGGGATCTTGGCAAGGGTGTCCTTGCCGTATTCCTGAGCAGATTTTTTGCAACTCTACTGATGCCCCCGCCTTTTCCTTATGCCTCGTTGCAGATACCCGGAACTTATCCGGATTTATACATGATCGGCTGTCTGGCAGGGATTGCGGCAATCCTGGGGCATGTCTTTCCGTTGTATCACCAGTTCAAAGGCGGTAAGGGTGTTCTGGTGGGGATCTCTATTTTCCTGGTTCTGGACTGGAAAATATTTTTAATTTTAATCGGTATTTTTGCCGCTGTCCTGATTCCGTCCAGATATGTCAGTCTTTCTTCTATTATTGCGACGTCTTGTTGTCCGTTTATCACACTCATCCTGCAATATTTCTGGCATCCGGAATATTCCCCCACAGAATTAGTCATCCATTTTGGCTTGCAGTGCATTATGGCAGGCATGATTGTTTTCATGCACCGTTCTAATATCGAACGATTAAAAAACGGCACAGAACGGAAATTAGGCGAAAAAAAATAAAAATCAAAACATTTCTGTAATATTTCTTCCCGATCTGTTACTAACAAATAAAACTAATAGTTTTCTCTATCATAGCATTACTCTCCCCTACTTGGAAAGGTGATTTTTAATATGAATTTTACAGAACAATTGATTGTACTTGATGAAACTTATTTGCTTCAAATGGCTGAATTATACAAAAGTGCTTTTGAACAAGAACCCTGGAATGATAATTGGAGTGACACCTGTCAATTAATAGATGGAAAATTGTCCGCACTTTCGATCGGAACAATTCGTCATTGGTGGGAAGGAACGAATTATAATATTGAAGAATTTTGTGTTGCTCCGGATATTCAAAACAAGGGTATCGGTTCACAGTTCCTGAAAATGATTGAAACGGATATAAAAAAAAGAGGATTGTCTGGTATTTTTCTTCAGACCGATAATGATAAGCCATCCTACCAGTTTTATCGGAAAAACGGATTCCATGAATTAAACTCTCATGTAAGTTTTTACAAACATGTAAATTAATATTATAAAATTACAAAAAGAAAGGCATGTGATATTTATGGCAGATATTGCAATTTTAGTCTCTGGCGGATTCGGACTTGCACTTGATGTGATGTGCCTAAAAATGGTACATGATTTGACATAC
>CAMWJT010000102.1 GCA_947174625.1 uncultured Ruminococcus sp. | reverse complement strand
TTTATTAATTATATCAAATTCTGTTTGATTTGTCAATATTTTTTTGCTTGTTTTTTGTTGAAAAATGGCAGGATTTTCCCGGCTTCTGCAAGTCGGAATATCTTGCCATAATTATTTTTAATTTTTTGATAATTTAAAGATTACTCAGACCGGAGCGCAATCACAGCATCTTTGGCAGAAGCTTTCTTTGCCGGGATGAATCCGCCGATTAATGTCAAAATAATGCTGATGATTACCAGCATGACAGCGGCAACCGGTGGGAGTGCCGCACTGACGGCTGTGGATTCTGCAAGCTTATGGATTATGATATTACCCGGAATCAATAACAATTCGGTAATGCCGACGCCGATCAAACCGGAACAAGCGCCGATGATGAACGTTTCTGCATTGAACACCTGGGAAATATTGCCTTTGGATGCGCCGATTGCTCGCAGAATGCCGATTTCCTTGGTGCGTTCCAGAACGGAAATATAAGTAATAATGCCGATCATAATAGAAGATACGATTAAAGAAACTGCCACAAACGCAATCAGGACGTAAGAAATCACATTGACAATGGTTGTGACAGAAGACATCAACAGACCGATATAATCCGTGTAACTGATCTGATTTTCTTCAGATACTGTTTCATTGTAGTCCGCAATGCAGTCCGCAATGGATTCTTTTGCTTCAAAACTGTCTACATAAATGCTGATACTGGACGGCGCATCTACGCTGACAAGTCCGAATGTGCTCATATTAGTATCATAATTTCCGGAAGAAATAGATTGTTCATAAATTTCCAGTAAAATATCTTCATCCGGATTTTTCATGTATTCATCCAGAGAAGCCGCAAGTTCCGTCTCGGACATACTGGAAACAGACATCATACGTTCAAGATCTTCCTGAGAAAGTCCGTTATACTCATACATCTGCTGATACATGGATGCCATGTCTTCTTGAGAAAGGGATGGTGTTTCTCCATTCTGCATGGCTGCTGCATACATGGAAGCAAGATCCTGCTGTGACATACCACCAGAATTAGAATTAGAACCAGAATTAAAATTTGATTCAGACGGGAGCTGACCACTCTGCATAGCGGCGGCATACATGGATGCTAAATCCTGCTGAGACATACCGGACATGCCCGATCCTGTAGCAACCCCGGTATTTCCGCCCATCATAGATGCGTACATAGAAGCAAGATCCTGTTGTGAACCGGAAGCCGTTCCCATGCCTGAACTGCCACCCATCATGGATGCGTACAGATTAGCAAGATCCTGTTGGGACATGTTGCCCATAGAACCGGATGCCGAGCCTGTTCCTGTTCCGATAGAAGGAATTGTCGGTGTTGTCATACCATTCTGCATTTGCAGATATTGCTGGATCAGCTCCGACATGTCGGAATTGATTCCGGAATTTCCGGGATTCTGTATCGTCGGCATAGTGGGCAGAATATCTGAGATAGATGGCATCGTAGGGAATGTAGCAGGGAATGTAATGCTTGGTTCTGTCGGATCGGAACTGCCAGAATTCAGCGTATCGGAATCATTTGTATTATCCATACTATCTGCTATATTTGTATCAGATGTTTCCTGTGTCTCGGTAAGCGATTCTGCCGGTGGTTCTGTCGGGTCTGTGAATCCCGGAACAGGAAGAAAATTCGGATCACTGACTAATACATAGAACATAACTCTTGCGCTGGCTTCTTCGCCATCTGTATTGATGTAATTTTTGACAAGATAGATGGGATAAATGCCCGGTGTAGTCGGATTGTAATTGCCGGTTTCAAGCGTGTATGCTTCGCTGTTCATAGGAAAATACTGATCCAGTATTTCCGGTTCGCCGTTCTCATTCAGAATAACAACACTGTCATGAATCACACCGCCTGTGAGATCCAGTTCTTCCCCGACAGTATAAAAAGTTTTATCCGGTGTTTTCAGAATACTAAAATCCGCAATGGCAACACCAGAAAAATCCGTTGTGAATTCTGTTGTAACTTCTTCTGTAGATGCTGTAGATTCTGTATTTTCTGAATTCTCAGGATTCATGGAATTCTGACTCAATGACATCACAGTATAACCGCCTGTGTGCGTTCCCAGACTGGATATTTGCCCGTCAAACACCGCACGTTTTGCGGCAAGCGGTGTATTTTTTACAGATTCTGTATTTTCAGAATTTTCAGAATTTTCTGTATTTTCATGACTTTTTCCGGTAAGCTGTTCCATCATTAAAATTGTCTGATACATGCGTGCTTTTTCCGTAACACCCAGATCAGCAATATAATTTTTGGCATCTTCTATTTTTTGTGTGTCGCTTTTGGATTCAAAATGCAGTCCGGTCAGAATGTTCAAATCTTCATTGTCTTTCTGTGCCTTGACGACATCGCTTTTTTCTGTGTAATCAATTAAATATTCTGTCAATTTATAAGTATAGCCAACAGCACTGTTAATCAGCGCCGTGTCACAATCCTCATTCAGACGGATGATACCGGAAATTTTTAATTTCAGCGCATTCTCCAGAATCTTTTCTTTTTCTGTTTCATCCAGAGAAAAATTGACTTTCCGGAATAACTGTTCTTGATTTTCTGTGTTCTCATCCGGAATATACATGTCGCATGCCGGGACTAAATAAAATGTCTTGTCACAGATTTCAGAATAGCTCAGTTTTTCCGTATCTGTTTTTATTTCTTCGCCGTTGCGCAGTTTTTTCATCAAGTCTTTATAATCCTCCGCCGGCAGAAATCCCAATTGATACAATACACTCAACGGCAGTTCATTCTGGGAATCCAGCACCAGAACCACTTCATCATAAGAATCTGGATAAGAACCATATACCAGATCATAATTATCCTGGATGGCTCTACTGACAAGTTCGCCGTCCGTGCCAGGAAGCAATGCTTCAAAATTATTGGAACTGGTGGGCGTATTGCTCATAATATTAGTTGTCAACATCATGTTCATCATCTGGCTCATACTGTCAGAACTGGAATTGAAATCACTCCCATCCGTGTTGACAAGTTCATCATTTTCATCATAACTGAATACGCTGAATTGCGTGTCATAATGATAGACAATGCCATTTTCGCCGATAAACTCCTGAATTGGACTTGTTTTGTCTTCCAGATAATTCCGGAAGTCCGTCAGATTATTTTTTTTAATACTCGTCTGAACGGTGGATACCATTTCAAGATTAGAACCGTCGGAATAAACACCGTCAAGTTTATGATCTGCATCGCCCTCCACTTTGTTTTTTGCCGTATTCATGTTATTCATCATTACGCTAGATAAATCAATCGAATTGGCATCTATCGTGATCGGGTAAGCTGTCATAGTGTCTTTCTGGAGATCCGTAATATAAGTATTCACACCGTTAGAGAGTGACAGAATCAGCGCAATGCCGATAATACCGATAGAACCGGCAAAAGATGTCAGAAGCGTTCTGCCTTTTTTGGTTCTCAGATTATTGGCACTCAGTTCCAGTGCTGTGAGCATGGACATGGAAGATTTTCCCATATTCTCATGACGGATGGACTGTTCTTTGATTTCTTCGGGTTTTACCGGATTGGAATCTTCGAGAATTCTGCCGTCTTTGACTCGGACAATCCGGTTGGCGTATTCTTCGGCAAGTTCGGGGTTATGCGTCACCATGATGACAAGCCGGTCTCTGGCGACTTCTTTCAGCATTTCCATGACCTGAATGCTGGTTTGCGTGTCCAGTGCGCCGGTTGGTTCATCTGCCAGGAGAATTGCCGGATTATTTACCAAGGCACGAGCAATCGCCACACGCTGCATCTGTCCGCCGGACATCTGATTTGGTCTTTTGTGGATCTGATTGCCGAGTCCTACTTGTTCCAACGCTTCTTTGGCACGTCTGCGGCGTTCGGATTTGGACACGCCGGAAATTGTCAATGCCAGTTCGACATTGGATAATACAGTCTGATGGGGGATCAGATTATAACTCTGGAATACAAACCCGATTGTATGATTCCGGTAAGAATCCCAGTCCCGGTCTTTGTATTGTCTGGTAGAAATGCCATTGATAATCAGGTCACCGGAGTCATAACGGTCAAGACCGCCGATAATATTGAGCATGGTAGTCTTGCCTGAACCAGATGGACCCAGAATGGCGACAAATTCATTATCACGGAAGTTCAGAGATACATCATCCAGAGCCGTCTGGATCAGATCCCCCGTGATATACTGTTTACGGATATGTTGAATCTGTAGCATACAAATTCTTCCTTTCCGGCAAATTCTGCGCTGAGATAATTGCCTGTTGTTATTATAGCACAGAGCTGACGAAAAAGCAAGCACTTTGCAAAATTTCGTAAAATTTTCATGAAATGCACAAATGCCGGTGTAAAAACCCCCACTTTTGCTGACAAAGTGGGGGGATTTTTTAATTTAAAATATTTTTATGAACAGATCTGTTTCTCTGTACGATTTCTGAATCTTCCGTCCAGTTTGTTATAGCATTCTTGTCTATCACCAGAATTGTCCTGCAATATGCCATGTCAGGTGTTGGCGGATAGAGACTTCTTGTCGTCGTGTAAACTGTCAGATCCTGTTTCTCCCAAACAATCTTATTTAATTCCACGTTTCTGTCGCCGGAACCTGCGGAGCTGTATAATACAATCATTGCATGATCCTCAAAAAAAGCATCGTCCAGTTCTTCCGGAATCAGATTTTCAACCGTCTGGTAAAAACAGTCACAAGTTTCACAAAGCTCATAGGTTGCAATCATATCTTGCAATTCATTGACAGATTTTGCAAGATGTATCTGTTCTTCCATATCCTGAATGCGACTGCTCGGACTGTGTACCCAGGATTGTTCTAAAACAGAATAAGCTATATTCTGACGGGATTCCAGTAACGCTTTTTTCAGCAGACACAAGTCATAAATATTTACAATACCATCTGTGTTAAGATCCGCATTTCTCCAGTTTGTAAGGTTTTCTTTACCTAACAACCATTTTTGCAGTGTGATGACATCCAGAATATCAAAAACGCCGTCCCCAGTGATGTCATTTTGTACAGGCTCTGCCAATTGATTTTCCTGTATTTCCTGAACTGATAAATCTCCCTGGATTTCAAAACCTGCCGTCTCTGCTTCTTCGGTATCTCCCCACGTCTCCCACGGTCGTTCTTTTAACCAAGTTGCTTTGACTGCACCGGGAGAAACAGGCTCATAGACAATGAC
>CAMWJT010000101.1 GCA_947174625.1 uncultured Ruminococcus sp. | reverse complement strand
TTGTTTTGAGTGTGCGAAAAATTGTCCGAAAGATGCTTTGTAAATTAAATACTATAAATTTTTAAGAGAGGGCTAAAAATTGTTATGCCGGGGAATCAAATCAATAAAACAGAAAAATTTTTACTGGATGTGCAGAAACCGTCACGCTATACCGGCGGTGAAGTCGGGGAGATTATCAAGGACAAATCCAGGATTGATGTCCGTTTTGCATTCTGTTTTCCGGATATTTATGATGTCGGCATGTCGCATCTGGGCATGAAGATTCTGTATGCACTGACAAATCAGCGTGAAAATTACTGGTGTGAACGAGTCTTTGCACCGTGGACGGATATGGAAGAAATCATGCGCCGGGAGCATATTTTATTATATGCACTCGAAAGCGGCGATCCAGTCAAAGAATTTGATTTTGTCGGGTTCACGCTCCAGTATGAGATGTCCTACACGAATATTTTAAATATGCTGGATCTCGCAGATATTCCGATCCGGCAGAAAGACCGGGGGGAACAGCTTGCGCCGTTGGTGATTGCAGGTGGTCCTTGCGCTTGTAATCCTGAGCCATTGGCAGATTTTTTTGATCTGTTTATTCTTGGTGAGGGCGAAGAAGTCAATCTGGAGCTGATGGATTTATATAAAATTATGAAAGATGCCGGAGCGACACGTTCTGAATTTCTCCGGCAAGCCAGTCAGATTGAGGGGATCTATGTGCCGTCGCTCTATGAAGTTTCTTATCATGCGGACGGTACTGTGAAAGAAATCCATGCGCTTGACAATGCCCCGGCAACTGTCCGGAAACGTGTGATCCGGGATCTGGATGCGTGTTACTATCCGGATCAGATCGTCATCCCATTCTTAGAGCCGATTCATGACAGAATTTCTGTGGAAGTGCTCCGAGGATGTATCCGGGGTTGCCGATTCTGCCAGGCTGGCTTTTTGTATCGTCCATTCCGGGAGAAGTCCGCACAGACGATCTGTCAGCAGGGGACGGCACTGTGTGAGAATACCGGTTATGATGAGTTATCTCTGTCATCGCTCAGTACAAGCGATCACTCGCAAATAGAACAGATTCTGGAGCAATTATTGCAATATACGGAAGAAGCGCATGTGAATCTGTCTTTGCCGTCGCTCCGGATTGATAATTTTTCAGAATCTGTACTGGAAAAAATCACAAGAGTCCGCAAGAGCGGTCTGACGTTCGCACCGGAAGCCGGAACGCAGAGACTCCGGGATGTGATTAACAAGAATGTGACAGAAGCAGAAGTCCTCCGGACTTGTCAGATTGCGTTCAACGGGGGGTATACGACAGTCAAGTTATATTTCATGATGGGACTGCCCACAGAGACTGACGAAGATATTATCGGGATTGCGGAACTGGCACAGAAAATTGTAAATTTATTCTATGATATGCCAGATCGTGCCAAGGGAAAATTGCAGGTTTCGATCAGTACGGCAACATTTGTGCCGAAGCCGTTCACACCGTTTGAATTTGAACCGCAGGCAACCAAAGAAGAAATTCTGAGAAAACAAAAAATTCTGAAAAAAGCAATCCAATCCAAAAAAATCAAGCCCAGTCTGCATGTTTCGGATGTCAGTCAGATGGAAGCTGTTCTTGCAAGAGGTGACCGCAGAATCTGCAATGTGCTCTATGACGCATGGAAAAGCGGCTGTCGTATGGATAGTTGGGAAGAATTTTTTGATGCGTCCCGGTGGTATGCGGCATTTGAGAAAAATAATCTGTCTCCGGAATTTTATGCCAATCGTACCAGAAGCTATGATGAGATTATGCCTTGGAGTCACTTGGATTATCTGATTTCCAGAAAATTCCTGATCCGTGAGAATCAGAAAGCACATCAGGGAATTGCTACACCGCCATGTCGGGAGAGCTGTTCCGGATGCGGTGCAAATTCCTGTCTGGTGAGGGCTTGCTTTTGAGTGATTTAAAAAATTACAGAATTTTATTTGAAAAAAAACAGAACATGAAATATATTTCCCATCTGGATCTGAATCGCTGTATGACACGCTGTATCCGTCGTTCCGGACTTCCTGCCTGGTATACGGAGGGATTTCATCCGCATTTGTATCTGATGTTCCCGCTGGCATTGTCGCTTGGTGTGGAGAGCATCTGCGAAGTAATGGATTTCCGACTGACAGAAGAAGTCCCGGCATCAGAGATCCTGGAAAAATTAAATGTCGTGTTCCCGGAGGGACTGTATGCGCTCCGGGTTGGTTCGCCGATTCATCAGGCACAGGAGATTACACATGCAGAATATCTTTTATATCTGACTGCGCCGGAGATTCCGGATTTGCTTGCTTGTTGGGAAGCATTTTTATCACAACCGGAAATTCTGATTCAGAAGCGGACAAAAAAAGGATTTCGGGAAATGGATCTGAAGCCGTTTCTGGACGTGAGAGAAGCAAAAATTTCCAGTAATTCCCAGATTTTAAGTCTTGCAATCAGATTGCCTGCTGGAACGGCGCAAAATTTAAATATTAATTTGATTCCGGAAAGTTTTCAAAATTACGCAGGTAAGCCGATTTTGACAAAATATGCCTGCCGGACAAAAATTTTTTGCGAAAATTTTCAAGAATTTTTCTAAAAACACTTGCATTTTTTCTCAGAATATGTTATGATATAAAAGCATTTGAAATCCGTTTTGATTTAAAATTAATTTTATTTTAAAATGAGGTTTAGTGCCGTAAGACATTAAGCAGGTTTTTCCTCTGGCGGATGCCGTGTGTGATTGAGATACACATGATTTTTTTTGATTCCCGTGTATGAAAAACCAGAAATCAGGAGGAGTTTTTTTATTATGGACGCTTTAAAATTAATCAGTGACGCAAGTCTGAAAGAAAATGTGCCGGTAGTCGAAATCGGTGACACGGTCAAGGTGCATGTAAAAATCCAGGAAGGCGAAAAAAGCCGTATCCAGATTTTTGAAGGCACTGTGATCGCTAAGAAACACGGCGGCATCAGCGAAACTTTCACAGTGAGACGTGTGGCGCACGGCTGTGGCATCGAGCGTGTATTCCCGCTGCATTCCCCGGCAGTTGACAAGGTGGAACTTGTCAGACATGGTAAAGTACGCAGAGCGAAACTGTACTATCTGCGTGACAGAGTGGGCAAGGCTGCGAAGTTAAAGGAAAAATTATCTTAATTTTTTCTGATTTTTCCTGACATCATTCCCCACTTGTATTATTATATATATTATATATTATTATATAGATAGTGGGGATGATGTTTTGTACTTCGTATACGAGGTACACAAGGGGCTTTGTGTCCCTTTTTTGTGTATTTTTTGAGTGCAGAATCTGCAATATTATTTTTTCCCAGAGGTGAACGCAGTGGAATCCGAAGAATTCGTAAGACAGGATGCCAGTCCCGAACAGCCAGCACCGGAACAGCCTAAAAAGTCCCTGTTCGGTGATATTCTTGAAATTGTGGAAACAATGCTGACGACATTGTTATTGTTTGTCATGCTGTTTTCTTATGTGACAAGACCTGTTACGGTAGACGGCAGTTCCATGGAACCTACACTTCAGGATCATGACAGACTTGTGATGTTCCGGCTGCTGTATTCTCCCAAACAGGGCGATATTGTTGTTGTGTATAATTCTGAGGGACATGTACTGGATAATACTACCGGCGAAGTTGTCAACAGCGGTTACGGACTGCATGAGAATATTATCAAACGTGTGATTGCTACTGCGGGACAAAAACTCTATCTGAATGCAGATGAGGGGATTGTCTATGTGGATGACCAGCCGTTAGAAGAACCCTATGTGAATGACATCATTCAGACGGATGCCGGCGCATTCTCCTATCCGATTACAATCCCTGACGGTTATATTTTTGTCATGGGTGATAACCGGAATCACTCCACGGACAGCCGCAGCAGTTATGTCGGACTGGTTGCCGAAGAAGATGTTCTCGGCAAAGCTTACTTCCGGTTCTGCAACATGGAGGATGATGAAGACGGCAAACAGCATCCGGTGTTCAGTACAGTCGGATTTGTAGGATAAGCCTGACCGGAGGGACAGCATGAGGGAATATGTACAATTTTCAAAAAACCAGAAAATCCATAGATTGATTGGCGGGCTTCTGGATGCACTCAGTTGGGCAATTACACCGGTGATGATTGCGGAGCTGTTGCTGACTTATGTGTTCCAGGTTGCAATTGTACAGGGCGATTCTATGCTTCCTACGCTTGCAGATGAAGATAAATTGCTGATCTGCGAATTCAGCGGCAGACCCGATCCGGGGGACATTGTTGTAATTAATGCGGAAAGTTCCGTGCTGATTGCCAGAGATGGTACGTTGCTGTTCGGTGAAGGACTGCACAAGAGCATTGTCAAGCGTGTGATTGCTGTGGGTGGTCAGCTTCTGGATATTGACCCGGATACCGGTGTTGTGTATCTTAACGGCGAACCGCAGGAAGAATTATATGCAAATACCATCACACAACTGCCGGATCTGAACAATGCGTTTGTCTATCCTCTGATGATCCCGGAAGGCTTTCTGTTTGTGATGGGCGACAACCGTGATGTCTCTATGGACAGCCGTTATTCTGAAGTCGGACTCGTTCCGGAAGATTCCGTAGCAGGTGCTGTCCTTCTGAGGATTTATCCTCTGGAGCGTATCGGCAGACTGGAAAATTAAATTTATAAATTTAAAATTTTAAAATTAAAATTTTGAAAGTGAGGGCAGTCATGTCAGAACAGAAAATCCAGATCGGAACAATTCAATGGTTTCCTGGTCATATGACCAAAACCAGGCGTATGATTGCGGCGAATCTGTCGCTTGTGGACGGCGTGGTTGCGCTCCTGGATGCAAGAATTCCACAGAGCAGCTGCAATCCGGAGCTGACAGAGCTGATGAACAGCAAGCCTTATATGGTATTGCTCAACAAGGCGGATATTGCTGACCCGGATGCAACAGCGAAATGGGTCAGATGGTATCAGAAGCAGGGCATTCCGGCATTGGCAATAGATTGTATCAGTGGCAGAGGTATCCGGAATTTTGCACCGACTGTCCGGGAACAGTTATTAAAAGAACTGCTCCGGAAACGGCAGGCGTCCGGCATGACCGGCAGACCCGTCCGGCTGATGATCGTCGGCATCCCGAATGTCGGGAAGTCTTCGTTTATTAATAAAATGGCGAAGTCCAGACGTGCGAAAGTCGAGGACAGACCCGGCGTGACAAGAACAAAACAATGGGTCAGGG